>NZ_JBHWVM010000025.1:0-95323 GCF_042736805.1 Streptomyces sp. NPDC060031 | reverse complement strand
CGCCGGGGACGCGCACACCGAGCTGCTCCGGGCCCGCGCGGCCGTCGCCGCGGGCCCGGAGGCGGGCGCCTCCCCTGCCGCGCTGCGCCGGCACGCGGCGGTGCTGGAGGCCGCCGACGCCGCGCTGGCGATGTCCACGGCGGCCGGGATCGCCGTACGGGGCCGCGCGGGCGCGGCGCGGGCGGCCCCGGGCCGGTTCTGGTACGCGCACAAGCGTGCCCCGGAGCTGTGGTGGTGGCGGGTGGTGGGGCACGCGGGCAGTCGCTCGGTGTTCTTCCAGAACGCGGTGCGCATCAGCCTGGCGCTGACGGCGGCCCGCGTGATCGCCGGGGTGGACACGCTGCCGCACGGCTTCTGGGTGCTGCTGGCCACCTTGACCCTGACCCGGACGACGGTACGGGAGACCCGGACGACCGTACGGGTGGCACTGACCGGCACCCTGATCGGCGCCCTGGTCGCTGCCGGGCTGCTGGCGCTGGCCGGGACGAACGTCGCCGTGTACGCGGCGGCGCTGCCGCCGCTGATGCTGCTCGCGTTCACGCTGGGGCCCGTCAAGGGGGTGGGCTGGGCGCAGGCGATGTTCACGCTGGTGGTCGCCCTGGCCTTCGCCCAGCTGGCGCCCGCGACGTGGCAGCTCGCCGAGTTCCGGCTGCTGGACGTGCTGACCGGCAGTGCGATCGGCGCCGTCTTCGGGCTGCTGGCCTGGCCCCGGGGCGCGCAGGACGAGCTGCGGCGGTCGATGGCGGTGCTGCTGCGCGGCGCTGCCGAGAACGTGGTGGCCACGACCGCCGAGCTCGCCGCGGGCGGGGTGCGGGCGCCCGTGGTGACCGCGCCGGGGCACCGGTCGCTCCTCCACTCGCTGGGCATGGCGGAGGCGGCGTACGCGCAGTACCAGAGCGAGCCGAAGGGACGGGCCGAGCCGTCCGCCCGGCCCGGCCAGGACTGGCAGGCGACGCTGATGGCCGGCCACCACACGCTGTGGGGAGCGGACCGGCTGCTGGTGCCGCCCGAGCGGGTCGTCGTACCGCCCCTGGAGCGGGAGCCGACGTCGGCGGTGACGCGGCTCGGGGACCGGGTGGCCGGACGGATGCTGCTGGTCTCGGCGCGCCTCGACCCGGGCGGCGACACCCCGGGGACGCCGGCGCCGCTGCGGGACCCGGACTTCGACGGCTTCGCGGCGGAGCCGCCGGGCGCGCCGCGGCTGTACTACGCGGCGGCGTCGTGGCTGGACTCGCTGATGACGGACCTGGAGCGCATCACCGGGGAGTCCGGGGGTGCCCCGGGGTCCGGCGGCGGGCGGTGAACCTCGGGCACGCCGACCTCAGGCGGTGGCGGGCCCGTCGAGGAGGTGGGGGCCGTTGTTGCGGACGCTGTTGACAGCGGTCGAGACCGCGCTCACCGCGAGGCGGCCTCCGGCCGGGGTGTGCAGGAGGGCGCGCAGGTCGTCCGTGCCCTGGTGGGCGGGGTCGAGCCAGGTGTCGTAGTCCGCCGGGTCGAGGGCCAGCGGCATGCGGGGGTGGACGCGGCCGGCCGCGTCGGTGGCCTCGGTGGTGATGATCGTGGCCGTGGTCAGCCAGGCCGCGGGGTCGTCGTCGTCCTGGACGGCCGGGTCGCGCCAGAACTCGTACAGCCCGGCCATGGCCATCACCCCCGCGTCCTCGGGGCGGATGAAGTACGGCTGCTTGTAGGCCTTCGCCGAGGCCGTGGCGGGCACGGCGACCCATTCGTAGAAGCCGTCCGCGGGCAGCAGGCACCGCCGCCGGGTGAACGCGCGCCGGAACGCCGGCTTCTCGTGCACGGTCTCCACCCTCGCGTTGATCATCCGCGAGCCCACCGCCGGGTCCTTCGCCCACGAGGGCACGAGCCCCCACCGCACCGGCCGCAGCCGGCGCGCCACCTCCCCGGTGTCGCGGTCGGCGCGCTCCAGGACGGCCCACACGTCATCGGTCGGGGCCACGTTCCACGACGGCCCGGGTTCCCCGGCGCGAGGGTCCCGCTGGGCGTCGAAGAGGCCCGCGAGGTCCTCCGGGGCCCGGGAAGAGGCGTATCGACCGCACATACCCCCACTGTGCCACCCCTGCCGGCGAGAACGAGCCGACGCCCCGGGCGGCGTCGCGCCCTTTCGCGTACGCCGCGTCGGCCAGGACCGTGCCCCGCGGCACGGTCCTGGCCGGTCGAGGGGGCGCGTCCGGCAGCGGTCAGGGAGCCATCTCGTACGCCCCGGCCAGGGCCTCCACGCGCGCCCAGACGCGTGCCGCGCGGTCGGCGTCGACGGCCGGCCGGCGGACCGCGCCCAGCGCCCATTCCTGCTGGTCCGCGGTGGCGGAGTCCTTGCCGTGGAGCTCGACCGCGTGCGCGGAGAAGTCCCGTACGAGGACCCCGAACAGCTCGTCGAGCACGTCTTCGTCCAGGCCGGTCAGACGGGCCTGCTCCAGGATCAGCTGGCCGTGCACGACCAGGGCGAAGAGCTGCCCGACCGCCAGGAGGAGATCGAGGTCGCGGCTCTGCGCTTCGTCGGGCGCGGCGGTCAGGACGAACTCGCACAGGGCGTCGGCCTGTTCGCGGAACCGGCCGACATTGGGCACGGCGGCGTACGCGTCGTAGGCGGTGCGCCAGTCGTGGAAGCGTACGGAGCCCAGGCCGCGGGCCGGTCCCTGCTGGAAGAGGAACGCGTCGTCGGCGGCGTCGAGACGGGTCGGTACGGGTGCGTAATCGGCCGGGTCCAGCAGGTGGTTGCGCATGAACTTGAGGATGAGCGCGAGGTTGACGTGGACGGTGCCCTCCAGCTTCGGCAGGCCGCGGATCTCGACGGCCGCCTGGGCGAAGTAGGTGTCCTTCTCGAAGCCCTTGGCCGCGATGACGTCCCACATCAGGTCGATGACCTTCTCGCCCTCCGTGGTCACCTTCATCTTGGTCATCGGGTTGAAGAGGAGATAGCGGCGGTCGTCGGGGCCGGCCGAGCGGAAGTAGTCGACCGCGCGGTCACTGAACAGCTTCATCCCGACGAGGCGGACGTACGCGTCGGTCAGCTCCCGGCGCACGTGCGGGAAGGCGGTGACGGGGCGGCCGTAGAGGATGCGGCCCTGGGCGTGGGTCACGGCCTCGTACATGGCGTGCTCGCAGATGCCGATCGACGCGGTGCAGAGGTTGAACTTGCCCACGTTGACGGTGTTGAGGGCGGCGTCGAAGGCGGCGCGGCCGGTGTGCAGGACGTCTTGCGCGCCCACCGGGTAGTCGTCGAGGCGGAACTCGCTGACGTACTTGGAGGAGTCGACGACGTTCTTCACGAGGTGGTACGCGGGGTGGCGGCTGTCGGCGGCGAAGAAGACGTAGCCGTCGGGGCCTTCGACGTCCGTGCGGCGCCCGAAGACGGAGACGAGGCCGGCGGCGTTGCCGTTGCCGATGTAGTACTTCGAGCCGCTGGCCCGGAAGCCGCCGTGGCCGTCGGGCTCCAGCAGCATGTCGGTGGAGTAGATGTCCGCGCCGTGGGTCTTCTCGGACAGGCCGAAGGCGAACACCTGACCCTCGGAGAGGAGTTCCGCTGCGCGGGCGCGGGCGGCGGCGTTGCCGCTCTGCCAGACCGGGCCGAGACCGAGGATGGTCACCTGCCACGCGTACCAGTAGTCGAGGCCGTAGAAGCCGAAGATCTCGTTGAGGGCGGCGATGCGCGCGGTGTCCCAGCGCTTGTCGGGCTCGTCCTGGCCGGCGGCGGCGACCGGGGTCAGGAAGGTCGCGAAGAGCCCTTCCTTGGCGGAGAACGCGAGGAAGTCCCCCAGCCAGGCACGGGAGCGGTAGTCCTCGATCAGCCGGCGCTTGCCGCGCTCCTCGAACCAGTCGACGGTGGCGCGCAGCAGCCTGCGGGTCTCGGGGTCGAAGTGCGCCGGGTCGTAGGTGCGCGGGTTGAACAGCAGCGGGTCGCTCATGGAGGTTCGCCTTTCGGTCGGAGGTCGAGGGGTTGGCGCTGTGGGGTCAGGCCCTGAGGTGTCAGGACGCTGAGGAATCAGGGAGCTGAGGAGTCAGGACGCGGCGAGGCCGTGGAGCGTGGCGAGTACGTCCTCCAGCCAGGCCAGCTGCATCCGCTCGTAGGCGATGCCGCCGCGGAGCACGACGTGCTGGAGCTCCCGCCCGGGGTCGCGGTCACGGGCCGCTGGAGCCTGCGGGCCGGTGAAGTCCCGGAGCTCTCCGGCGAGATAGTGCGTGAGCCGGTCGCCGTGCACGCGGTGGTGCCGCTCGACCTCGCGGATCAGCGCGGCCGGGTCGTCGAAGGCCGCTCCGCGGATCTTCACGGCGAGCTCGTGGCGGACGCTGTCGGGCTGGATCGGCTCGTGGAGCCAGGCGGAGAGGGCCGCCCGGCCGGGCTCGGCGACGGAGTACTCCTTCTTGTCCGGCCTCGCCCGTTGCGGCACTTCGCGGACGTCGAGCCAGCCGTCGCCCTCCATGCGCCCCAGCACGCGGTAGATCTGCTGGTGGGTCGCGGTCCAGAAGTAGCCGATGGACCGTTCGAACCGACGGGCCAGCTCGTAGCCGGAGCCCGGCTTCTCCAGCAGGGAGACGAGGATCGCGTGCTCTAGCGCCATGCCCCGATCCTTCTATGCAACTCGTTGCATAGACAAGCGCCACCGCCCCGGTGAGACGCGGCTCACCCGGCACGCGGAGCGCCGGACGGGCGGTGGGGTCCCGGCAAGCCGAGAGCCCGGCCGTCTCGGTTAGGGTCGGCGGGACAGCGCACCACGAAGCGACGCACCCAACGACCACGAGGAGCAGCCGTGAGCCAGCCGGCGTCCACCGCCCTGCAGCAGGAGATCGCCCGGGACCTCTCGGTGGCCGAGACCTTCGACGCGCAGCGGGAGATCGAGCGCCGCGTGGCGTTCCTGGCCGAGCGGCTCACCTCCACCGGGCTGCGCTCCCTGGTGCTCGGGATCAGCGGCGGCGTTGACTCCACCACCGCCGGCCGGCTCTGCCAGCTCGCCGTGGAGCGGGCCCGCGCGGCCGGTCACGACGCGACGTTCTACGCCATGCGGCTGCCCTACGGGGTCCAGGCCGACGAGAAGGACGCCCAGCTCGCCCTCGGTTTCATCAACGCCGACCGGGTGCTGACCGTGGACGTCAAGCCCGCGAGCGACGCCGCGCTGGCGGCCGCCGTGGCCGGTGGCACCGAGTTCCGGGACGACCACCACCAGGACTTCGTGCAGGGCAACATCAAGGCCCGGCAGCGCATGATCGCCCAGTACGCGGTGGCCGGCGCGCAGGACGGCCTGGTCGTCGGCACCGACCACGCCGCCGAGGCGGTCTCCGGCTTCTTCACCAAGTTCGGCGACGGCGCGGCCGACGTGGTCCCGCTGACCGGCCTGACCAAGCGCCGGGTGCGGGCGTGCGCGGACGCCCTGGGCGCCCCCGCCGAGCTGGTCTGGAAGACCCCCACGGCGGACCTGGAGAGCCTGGACCCGGGCAAGGCCGACGAGGACGCGCTCGGTGTCACCTACGACGAGATCGACGACTTCCTGGAGGGCAAGCCGGTCGGCGAGCGGGCCTTCGACACGATCGTCCGGCGCTACCGCCTCACGGAGCACAAGCGGCAGCTGCCGATCGCGCCGTAGCGGACGGAACCTGGCCGGGTCCCCAGCCGGATCGCCGTCATTCCACCACCAGGTCGGCGCGGGCGCGGCCCGGGGCGATGAGCCGGGCGTTCGCCTCGTCCGACCGGCTCACCCACCGAGCGGCGTACGCCTCCTCCTTGCCGTGGCGGACGTGGCGGTCGATCAGCCTGCGCACGCGGAGCGTATCGTCGGGTGCGAGGAACCAGACCTCGTCGAGCAGCGGCCGTACCGCGGCCCACTCCCCCGCCTCGTACAGCAGGTAGTTGCCCTCGGTGATCACCAGGGGGACGCCGGGATCCACCGGGATGCTTCCGGCGACCGGCTCCTCCAGCGAGCGGTCGAAGGCCGGCGCGTACACCGCCCCGGCGGCCGGCTCCCGCAGCCGACGCAGCAGGGCCGCGTACCCGGCGGGGTCGAAGGTGTCCGGCGCCCCCTTGCGGTCGGCGCGTCGCAGTCGTACGAGTTCCGCCTGGGCGAGGTGGAAGCCGTCCATCGGCACGACGGCCGCCAGGCCGGGCCCGAGGGCGCGGGCGAGGTGTGCGGCCAGCGTCGACTTCCCGGCGCCGGGCGGGCCCGCGATCCCGAGGATCCGCCGGCTGCCCGGGACCGCCAATGCCCGGGCCCGCCGTTCCAGTTCTGCGCGTTCCATGGCCCCCATCCTGCCCGGGGCCTGGCTGGAGGGTCGGCCGGTCCGCCCGTAGCGCCGCTTGTCCGCCGCATTCGGGACGACGGAGCCGTCGGCGGTGGACGGCACGGTCACGGCCGTGTTCCGGTGTTCCGGTGTGCCGGTCGGGTGCCGCCCTTGGCTGATGTGGCGGACCTGAAAGCCACACGGGCCCGCGCGCACCCGAACCCGATCCGGGAAGGAACCACCCGATGCCACTTCCGCCCGACCGCGTCCTTGCAGCCCAGCGCCTCCTGGAGGAACTCGGCGTCGCGACCGAGGAACACCCCGGAGGCACTCTCGGCGCCCACCTGCACCGGGTGCGCCAGCAGCCCGAACGCTGGAACGCCCGCCCCGCCCTCCAGCTCGCGGGACTGTGCCACGCCTTCTACGGGACCGACGGCTTCGCCACCGCGCCGCTGCCGCTCGCGCACCGGTCCAGGCTGGTGGAAGCGATCGGCGCGGAAGCCGAATCGATCGTCTACTTCTACGCGAGCTGCGACCGCCACGCGTCCTACCCCACGCTCGCCGACACCACCGGCGCGGATTTCCGAGACCGGTTCACAGGCCGCCGCTTCACCCCGACCCTCCAGGAGCGCGCGGACTTCGCGGAACTGACCGCCGCCAATGAGGTGGACATCGCCCGCGTCGACGCCAGCTTCCGTGAGGCATGGGGAGCGGGCCTCCTCGCACTGTTCACCCGGCTCCGGCCACTGCTGAGCCCGCAGGCATGGCAGGCCTGCACGGCCGTGCTCGGGGACTAGGGCTGCGTCAGCTGCCACCGCCGAGGGCGCGCCTCAGCTGCTCCTTGTTCATCTTGGACCGGCCGTCGATGTTGCGGTGCTTGGCCTCCTGGTAGAGCTGGTCGTACGTGCGCCCCTCGGCTCCGCTGTGGGAGCGGTGGCCGCCGCGCTCTCCGGAGGACATGTCCTCCAGTGACAGGGGGCTCGCGGTCTTCGCTTCGCCGTGCCGGGCCCGTTCCTTGTTGACGGTACGGGCGGCGATCTCCTCGGCCCGCTTCTCGCTCTCCCCCCGCTCGAGCACGCTCTCCTTGATGTGCTCGTACTGGCGCTCCCGTTTGGGGCTGGCTCCACGCGGCATGACTCGCTCCTTCCGGTACGCCCTGCGACTACCCCCGCAGGTCGGGACAAACCTCGGGCATCGGATGGCGCAGGTGGCGCAACACGGGCCGGCGGCCGCCACACCACGGAGGGCTGACGCCGAGGTCGCCACACCGACGCCGCCGGGGGGGGTAGCCCCACCTCGGCCAGGGGGTTGGGGCCATGGCCGCCATCCCCGCCGGCGGGAAGTCTTGGATCATGAAACGACACAAGCCGGCCCTCGCCGTACTGCTCCTCTCCCTCGGCGCCGTGATCGCCGCCGCGCCAGCGTCCTCGGCCTCCTCCGTACAGTCACCGGTGTCCGCCCTGGAACGCGGCGCACACCCCCTGCGCACCACCGATCCGCAGGGCAACCTGGACGATCTTCGCCCGCTCGGCCGCATGGTGAAGGACGCCCGGGTGGTGGGTCTGGGCGAGGCCACCCACAGTTCGCACGAGTTCTTCACGATGAAGCACCGGGTCTTCCGCTACCTCGTAGAGGAGCAGGGCTTCCGCAGCTTCGCGCTGGAGGGAAGCTGGAGCACCGGACTACGGCTCAACGACTACGTATTGAGCGGCGCGGGCGATCCGGAGCAGATCATGCGCGAGGAGTTCCAGAGCAGCTACGTCTTCTGGAACAACACCGAATACCTGAACCTGCTGCACTGGATGCGCGCCTACAACACCCAACACCCCGGCGATCCGGTGCAGTTCATGGGTGACGACTTCGGGTACGCCGGTCCGGAACTCTACGACAAGGTGACCGCCTACGTGGCCAAGGCCCACCCGGCGCTGCTGCCGCGCTTCACCGAGCTGTACCGCGGCCTGCGCCCCGAGACCACCCCCGAAGCCCACATGGCGGCCTATCCGCAACGGCCGCTCGCCGAGCGGAAGGAGATCGCCGACCGGACCGGTCGGGCGCTGGAGCTGCTCAAGCAGCAGCCAGCCGGCGCGGGGACCGGCACCAAGGCGTACGACTGGGCGGTCCAGCACGCCACCGCCATCGACCAGACGGCCAGGGGCTACGCCTTCGACTACGACGACCCGCGGCAGGCCGCGCAGAGCATGGGCTACCGGGACTCGATCATGGCGGACAACGTGGACTGGTGGCAGCAGCACACCGGGAACAAGGTGGTGCTGGCGGCCCACAACGCGCACGTAGCCCTGCGGACCCCCGACCCGGAGCGCTACCCCAAAATGCAAGGGACCCACCTGCGGGACAAGTTGGGCAAGAACTACGTGAGCATCGGCTCCACCTTCGACCAGGGCTCGTTCAACGCGTTCGGCGACGACGGCCGGCTGCGGCCCTTCACCGTGGGTCCCGCGAAACCCGGCAGCAACGAGTACACCCTGGACAAGGTGCGCCACCGCGACTACCTCCTGGACCTGCGGACCGCGCCGCCCGCGGCCCGCTCCTGGCTGGCCACCGCCCGCCCCACCTGGATCATCGGCGGCAGTTACCCGGGGCAGAACGGGTCGGAGTTCCAGATCGCGCTCGCCCAGTCGCACGACATCGTCATCCACCTCCACCGGGTCAGTGCCGCCCGATTCCCCGCCCCGTCGCAGCCGGGACCGGGTGCGGCCGCCTCCTCACCCTGACAGCCACCCTGGAGGACGTACGGGGTCAGGGCACTGGACAGGCTTCGTCACCGAGCCCCTGGCCTGACCACGACACGACACGCGGGAGCGGAAACGGGGGCGGAAGGCTCCGTACCGCTCCCGCGGCCCTTCGGCGGCAGCGGACGGACGGGCCCCGAAGCGCATCCCGAGCGCACCCGGTGAGGGTCGGGAGCGCGAACACTTTACCCACCCCTGATGGCATGCCCCGGTCAACTCTGCAAGGCTTCCCGCAGTCGTCGCCCTGACCCCCAGGGAGACACCGCAGAAACCTCACCTCAGCGATCGTGCAAGTGATGCGCACAGCCCGCGGCTGCCCACCGGCGCACCCATGCCGGCGCGGCGGCCACCGAGCAGGCCGGAATCCCGGCCGCCGCAAAGGAGTTTCGTGTGAGATCCACCCCCCACAAGGCCCTCGCCGCGACCGCATGCGCCGTCGCCGCCCTGGCCGCCGCCTCGCTCCCCCTCGCCCCTGCGGCCGCCGCCACACCGTCCGCGGCCCCGAGTGCCGCCGCCTGCACCCCGGCGCAGGTGGTCACCAACGGCGGCTTCGAGAGCGGTACTTCACCCTGGAGCCAGTCCCAGACCAGCGTGATCACCAACCGCGCCGGTCAGGCCGCGCACGTCGGCACGTACTTCGCCTGGCTGAACGGTGTCGGCAGTACGCACACCGACTCGCTTTCCCAGAGCGTCACCATCCCCTCCGGGTGCAGCACCGCCACCCTCACCTTCTGGCTGCACATCGACACCACCGAGACGACGACGTCCACCAAGTACGACAAGCTGACGGCGAAGATCGGCACGACGACGCTGGCGACGTACTCGAACCTCGACAAGAACACCGGATACGTACAGAAGTCGTTCGACGTGTCGTCGTTCGCGGGCCAGACCGTCAACGTGGCCTTCACCGGCACCGAGGACTCCAGCCTCAAGACGAGCTTCGTCATCGACGACGTCGCCCTCGACGCCTCCGGCGGCACGGTCCCGCCCGGGGACTCCACCCGTACCCCGGCCTCGCCCGCATACACCGTCAGCCTGAGCGGCAACGCCGCCGGCACCGTCTGGACCGGCCACGAGAGCGCGACCTTCACCAACGCCTCCGCCACCGCCCTCGGCGAGGTGTACCTGAGGCTGTGGGACAACTACCACGGCACCTGCTCCGCCATGCCGATCACGGTCGCCAACGTCACCGGCGGCACCGCGGGGGCCCTCTCGGTCGGCTGCACGGCCCTCAAGATCGACCTGCCGACGCCGCTGCTCCAGGGGCAGAGCGCCACGATCGGCTTCGACCTGGGCATCAACGTGCCCAGCGGCGCCGACCGCTTCGGCTACGACGGAGCCTTCAGCTTCATCGGAAACGCCCTCCCGGTCCTCGCGGTCAGGGACGCGGCAGGCTGGCACCTGGACCCGTACACCAACAACGGCGAGTCGTTCTACTCGCTGGCCTCCGACTTCAAGGTGACCCTGGACCACCCGAGCACCCTGCTCGTACCGGCCACCGGCGCCTCGGTCGACACCCCGGGCTCCAGCGGCCGTACGGTCACCACCGCGACCGCCGCCAAGGTCCGTGACTTCGCGTGGGCCGCCGGCCCCTTCAGCAAGATCTCCGGCACGTCCACCGGCGGAACCCCGATCAACGTCTACTCCGTCTCGGGGATCAGCTCGTCCGACTCGCAGTCGATGCTCACCACCGCGAAGACCGCCGTGGACGCCCATGCGGCCAGGTTCGGCGCCTACCCGTACGGCGAACTCGACGCGGTGATCGACAACAACTTCTGGTTCGGCGGCATGGAATACCCCGGGTTCGTCCTCGACCTGGTCAGCACCACCGCCCTCACCCACGAGATCGGGCACCAGTGGTGGTACGGCATCGTCGGCGACGACGAGTACAACAACCCGTGGCTCGACGAGGCGTTCACCGACTACGCCACCGACCTGGCGCTGAACAAGACCGGCACCAACTGCTGGAGCAGCGTCTCGTGGGCCTCCGCGGCGGAGAAGGTCACCAACTCGATGGCCTACTGGGACGCCCATTCGTCCCGGTACTCCACCGTCATCTACGGCTACGGCAAGTGCGCCCTGCACGACCTGCGGCGCGTCCTCGGCGACGCCGCCATGGCCAAGCTCCTCAAGGACTACGCCACTTCGCACTGGTACGGCATCTCGACCACCTCCGAGTTCAAGGCAGCGGCCCAGGCGGCCACGACCACTGACCTGACCTCGTTCTGGACCCAGCACCGCATCGAAGGCTGACGGGGCGCAGGTCCGCCGCGGTGTCCTCCCCTTCGGGCGTCACCGCGGCGGACCTGGCGCGGGGTCGCGGTGTCGGCGCACGGCAGCGGCCGTGTGACCATGGCCCGTCGGCACATCCGCACCTCATGGGGGGCCCATGCACGCCCGCACCACCACCGCCACGACCAGACTCGTAGCCGCGCTCGCAACGCTGCTCGCCCTGGCCGGCTGCACCTCGTCGGGCGCGAGCCGGCCCGCGGCGGTGAATTCCGGGACCACCGGGACTTCCGGGACCGCGCCCGTGCCCGTGCAGAGCGGCGGCTCCGGCTATGAGGGGCCCCGCCCGCAGGATCAGAACCTGCTGGCCTGGACCGGCGACCCCAACGACGCGGGACATGTCACCGCCCAGTCGTCCGCCGGAGTCGGCGGCCGGGTCACCCTGGTACGGATCGTGCTGCGCGAGCAGATCACCTGGTCGAACATCTGGCTCGGCCTGGCCGGCGTCGACCCGAACGCCCAGCTCGCCAACTGCCACCTCGGCGTGTACGACGCCAGCGGCCGCCTCGTCGGGGCCACCTCGGACATCTCGTCCCAGCTGATGACCGACGCCATCGCCAAACCACTCCCCCTCGGCAAGCCGTTCACCGCCGCCCCCGGGACCTACTTCATCGCGCTCCTGCTCAACGGCAACTGGGCCACCAACGCCCTCACCCTGAAGTCCACGGGAGCCGGCATCTCGGTCAATGCCGGCCTGACGCCGCCGAAGCTCCGCTACAGCACCGTCCTGACGGGTCAGACCTCGCTGCCGCCGACCGTGAACCTCGCCGATCAGTCCACCAGCACCATCAACACCGGCTGGGCCAGCCAGTGGTACGGAGTCTCCTGAACCATGACAGACCACGACGTGACCGGCTTCACCGAGGGCACCTTCACCCATGACGGCGCCACCCGCCGGGTATTGCGGCGGGGCACCGGACCGGCAGTGATCATCATGGCGGAGATACCGGGCATCACCCCCAAGGTCCTTCAGTTCGCCGAACGCGTGGCGGCCGCCGGCTGCACCGCCGTGCTCCCGGTGCTCTTCGGCACACCCGGCCGCGACGCGAATCCCGCCACCGGGGGCCGGGCGAATGCCGGCCGCTACCTGGCGTCGTCGCTGTGGCAGGTGTGCGTGAGCCGGGAGTTCACTCTGCTGGCCACGGGGCGCGGCTCGGACGTCGTACGGTGGCTGCGCGCCCTGGCGGCCGCCGAGCACGAGCGCTGCGGCGGCCCCGGAGTGGGCGCGGTCGGCATGTGCGTGACCGGTGGTTTCGCCCTGGCCATGGCCACCGACGAGCGCCTCGTGGCCCCGGTGCTGTCCCAGCCGTCGCTCCCGCTGGCCGTCACCGCGAGCCGCGCGGGCGCCATCGACATCAGTCCCGATGACCTCGCGGTCGTCCGCCGGCGCTGCGAGCGCGAGGGGCTCCAGGTCCTGGGGCTGCGCTTCCGGGGCGACAGGCTGGTACCCGGGGACCGGTTCGCGTACCTGCGGCGCGAGCTCGGCGAGGCGTTCGTCGCCGTCGAGCTGGACGACAGCGCGGCGAACCCCGAGGCCGCCCTCCCGCCGCACTCCGTCCTGACGGAGCACCTCGTCGACGCACCGGGCCAGCCCACGCGGCAGGCCCTGGACACGGTCCTCGACCTGTTCCGCACGCGGCTGCTCGGGAAGGCGCCCGGAGCGACCGGGTGACGCGCGGCCGGTCGGGACCCGGCCGCTACGCGCCGGCGGCGTCCAGTCGGCCGAGGTGTTCCTCGGAGGGCACGCAGGCCAGGGCGGGCAGCACGGCCTCGTACTGCTCCAGGGTGCGGGGGCCGATCAGCGGAATCGCCCGGGGCTAGGTCTGGTGCAGCAGCCAGGCCAGTACGAGCTGGTTGGGCGTCACCCCCAGCTCGGCGGCGACCTCGCCAAGCACGCGCAGCCGGGCCTCGGCGTCGGGTCCCGCGTACCGCTCCGTCATCCAGTGCTCGCGGCGCTTGGCCGGGTCGTCGTAGATGCCCCGCAGGATCGGCGAGTACGCGACGAGGCGCAGGTCCTCGTGGGCGCGCAGGTAGTCCAGCTGCTCGTGGTCCACGACCGAGGCCGTGTCCAGGCCGGTGCGGGGGCGCAGGTAGGAGTGCTGCTGCTGGAGGGCGACGGGGGCGGGCCAGCCGTGCCGCTCGCAGAGGGCGCGGATGCGCTCCATGCGCCAGGTGCGGACGTTGGACCAGCCGATGTGGCGGGCCTTGCCGGCCCGAACGATCTCGGCCAGGGCTTCCAGAGTCTCCTCCAGCGGCGTGGCGCGGTCGTCCACGTGCACGTAGCAGAGGTCGACGTGGTCGGTGCCGAGCCGGCGCAGGCTGTCGTCGATCGAGGCGCGCAGCGTCTTGGCTCCGGCGCCGTCGAACCGGGCCTCGCCCAGCGACCGACGCCGCCTCGTCCGTCGTCGTCCCCATCAGCATGCAGCCCAGCCCGACCTCGCTGACGTGCTCGCCGGTGCGCCCCAGTTCGACGCTTCTCATGCGCATCCCCTCATGGTCCGCGTGGTCACGCGGGTAGCCGGTGCGTTGGTCGACGAGAGGCTAGGTGCTGGAGTGCACACGAGGGCAACCCCCGCGCAGTGGCGGCGGGGGTCAGGTGTTCGCCCTCGACCAGGACGGCTGTCCGCCGGGGTGCGGCAGGGCCACGGGCCGGGCCGGCGCGTCCCAGGCGTAGGCGTCGGGGTCGAAGCGGCCGAGCCTGCGGATCAGCCGTCCGGTGGACCAGGGCCAGGCGAAGGTGTTGCGTCCGCCGGGGCTGAAGTAGTAGCTGGTGCAGCCGCCGGAGTTGTAGACGGTCGCCGCGAGTGCCTCCTGCACCGCGGTGTTGTGCGCGGCCTGGGCGGCCGGGTCGATCTCCAGTGCGCGGTGGCCGCCGCGGTCGAGGTGGGTGAGGGCGGCGGTGAGGTAGGTCAGCTGGGCTTCCAGGACGGTGATCGCGGAGGACGAGCCGCCGAGCAGGTTGGGCCCCAGCAGCAGGAAGAGGTTGGGGAACCCGCTGACGGTGGTGCCGAGATAGGCCTGCGGTTCGCCTCCCCAGGCGTCGTCGAGGGTCCGGCCGTGCGCCCCGTGAAGGCTCCGCGCCAGCGGCAGCTGACCCATGCGGAATCCGGTGGCCTCGATGAGGACGTCGGCCCGGACCCGGGTGCCGTCGGCCCCGAGGACCTCGTTGCCGCGCACGGCGGTCACGGCGGTGGGGTGCAGGCTGACGTGCGGCTGCGCCAGAGCCGGGTAGAAGGTGCTGGAGGTCAGCAGGCGCTTGCAGCCCAGCCGGTAGCCCGGTGTGAGGTCCCGGCGCAGCCTCCGGTCCGGGACCGCGAGGCGCAGATGTGCGCGCGCCCCGGCCTCGAGCAGGCGGGCGACCCGGGGGTGGCGGAAGGCGTAGCCGAAGCCCTCCTGCAGGGCGTACTGGCCGGCGCGCAGCGCGCCGCGGGCGCCGGGCAGCCGGTCCAGCAGCCGGTTGAACGCCGCGGGCAGCGGCAGGTCGGGTTTGGGCAGCACCCACTGGGCGGTGCGCTGGAAGAGGTCCACGGCCGCGGCCCGCTCCTGGATGGCGGGGAGGACTTGGACGGCGGAGGCTCCGCTCCCCACCACGCTCACGCGGCGCCCGGTCAGGTCGACGTCGTGGTCCCAGCGGGCGGTATGGAGCACGGGCCCGTCGAAGTCCTCGATGCCGGGGACGTCGAGGCGGTACGGGGTGTGCCACGGCCCGGTGGCGAGGACCAGTACGGCGGCGCGGTAGGGCCCGTCGCTGGTCTGCAGCAGCCAGCGGCCCGCCCCCTGGTCCCATCGGGCCCCGTGCACCTGCACTCCGCAGCGCAGCATGTCGCCGATGCGGTGGCGCTCGGCCGTGGCGCGCAGGTAGGCGTGGATCTCCGGCTGGCCGGCGAAGACCCGGGTCCAGGCCGTGTCGGGGGTGAAGGAGTAGCTGTAGAGCGTCGAGGGCACGTCGCAGGCCGCGCCGGGGTAGGTGTTCTCCCGCCACGTGCCGCCGAGTTGCGGGCCCTTCTCAAGGATGAGCACGTCGTGGAAGCCTGCGTCGCGCAGCCGGATGCCGGCGCCGATCCCGGAGAACCCCGCTCCGACGACCACGACGCGTACGTCCTTCGCGGCACGGGCGTTGCCGGTGGCCTGCGCCGGGATCACACCAGTGCTCCGGCCGGGACTGCTGCGGTCGGGCGGCGGCCCGGGCGTCCGTGGCGGCGTAAAGCTGCCTGCATCAGTGCCTTCTTTCCTCGAAGCGAGCCCTGCATGATCCCGGATCGACCATCCGTCCAGGGCACGCTCCGCCGGCGCCGCCGACCCTGCAGAAACCTCACACGCTGCGGTTCTCCCCGCCGTCGGCCACCGATGTCCTCACCCGAACGGGGACAGGGTGTCCTGGGCCGCGCCGATTCCGTGGATGAGGTCCGCGTTGTAGCCCTCGTGAGCGGCGAAGTCGCGGGTCATGTCGACGTACACACCGTCGGGGAGGGTCGACTCGGCCTGGGAGAGATCACTGCTCAGGCTCCTGAGCTGCTCCGTCACCCTGGCGGTGTCGAAGGCGGAACGCCTCAGCGTCTCGGCCAGGTCCGAGGTCTGCCCGTGCTGCGGGGGGAGCGCCCGCAGTGCCAGGTCCAGGGCGCCGCGCCGGAAGTCGGCCAGCGCGAGGGCCAGGTCGATGCCGTCGTAGGAGACCTCGTTCGTGTGAGGGTCGTCGTGCTCCAGGCTCGACTCCAGGTGGTAGGCGAGGCGCACGGGACCGATGCCGGAGCCGGAGCCGGAGCTGCGAACGGCGTCGAACATGGGCGCGGCACACGCGATGTCCCGCGCCAGGGCGCCGACGTACGCGCGCGCGTCGGCTGCCGGGAAGTCGAAGCGGGAGTTCCGGTAGCCGGATCGTTCGGCGTCCCGGCGGAATCGATCGGCGTGGAAGGAGAACAGCGCACCGAGCCGGACCGCGGCCAGCTCCGCCATGGGAAAGTGCGTCCGCTCCGTCCTGCGGTACGAGTCGTCGCGCGCGGCCAGAGCCGCGGCGTACTCCCGCAGGCCGCCCGGGGCGAGCGCGTCGGCGGCGTCGGGCGCCGCCGCGGGGACGGGAGCCCCGCACGGCGGCACCGGGGGGCGGGAGCCGAACCCCCCTGTCCGCGCGAGCACCCGGGCGCCGCCGTCGCGCGCGGCCGCGGCGCCGCTCGCTTCGGTGAGCCCCGCGTCCAGGTCCAGGACGGGGTCGAGCGCGGCCACCAACTCGGCCTGGAGGTCGCGGAGTCGGTCCTCCACGGCGTCGTGCGTGGCGGCCCCGAGCAACTTGCCCGCGCAGCGCAGGGTCCGATGCACCTTGTATGCGGGCAGCACGAGTTCGTAGCCGATCTCACCGGCGGAGCAGGAAGCCGTCGCCAGGGCCACCACACGCCGTTGCCGTGCGTTGAGCTCGGCCAACCGGTCGAGGCCGACGGCCGGTTGGTACCGCGCGGATTCGTCCGCGAGGAGCGGGTTCGGTATCGGATCCTCCGGCTCGGCCCACCGCACCAGGCCGCCGACGGCGATCCGGTACGTCCACGTCCGCAGGTCCGGAACACGAACACCTTCGCCGAACCGGGCCCTCCAGGAGCCGGCCACGGCCATCGTGTCCTGGGCGACCCGGGCGGCGACCGGCAGCTCGGCGCCCTGCATCCACAAGAACGCGACCAGAGGAGCAGTCTGCGCCCGGTATGAACCCTCGAAGTCCGTGTCCGTCATGCGGGTCACGCTAGTCCGCGCCTGCGCGATATCCGAGTGCGCCGCCGCACCTCCCCGGGTAGCTTCCGGAGCGATGACCACTTCCACCCACGACCTCGACCGGGTCGAGCGCGTGTGGGCGGACTGCCGGGCCGGACGGTACGAGGTCGCGATCCAGCCCGGCCTCGGCCCCGCCGCCGTGGACACCGCGGCAGCCCCCGTCCGGGACGTCCGCGCCGCCCTCGACGCCTGAGACAGGGAGGTACGCCTCATGGGACTCTTCTTCCGCTACAACCTCTTTCGCGAGGTGGGGCACGAGCAGGTCTACGAGGCGCTGGCGGACTTCTGGTCCGCCCAGGGGCGGCCGATCGACCACTACGTACAGGAGGCCGCGGAGGGCGACTGGTTTCCCGGTCAACCCACCTCCGGCCGACCGGACTTGGTGGTCGCGGCGTTCCCGGAGCTCGGCCTGAGCGAGTCCCTCGCCGCGCAATACCTCGCACCGCAGCCCGAGGACCTGTGGTACGTCGACGATCACCCCTGGGACATCCGTGTCCAACCCCATGACCAATACACCCGAGGCCACACACTGGCCTTCCAGGACTTCTGGCGGTTCCTCGGAGCGGGCATCTCGGAAGTCCCCCGAGACCACTGGACGGTCATCACTCCGGATGCACCCGCGTGGCGGGAGTTCGCCGTGCCGGAACAGGACGCGTGAGCAGACGGCGATACGGGGCCAGAGGGCCCCGCCCCCGCCGTGCTCGTGCGCAATCATGCGCGATCCGGCCTGGTTTCGAGCATCTATTGACACGGACTCGGCTCTGCGCTGCACTTGTGCCCCCTTAGCCCCCCACTCACGACTCGGGGACACTCCATGCGTCTGCTGAGATTCCTGATCGCCACCGCCTGCGCGGTGTCCGCGCTGGCCTTACCCGCCGCCACCCCGGCCCAGGCGGCCGCCGGGCCGCCGCAGACCGTTCCGGCCTTGCGTCAATGGACGTCCGCCGCCGGAACGTACACCTTCACCGACACGAGCCGCATCGTCGTCGACCCCGCCGCCTCCTCCCAACTCGGCGACGAGGCCGCCACGTTCGCCGAGGATCTGGGCGCCCTGACCGGTCGCAGCGTAGCCGTCGTCACCGGCAGCGCCGCGACCGGCGACATCGGGCTCGGTCTCGGTGACGCCACCCTGCCCGCCGAGGGCTACCGGATGACCGTCGCGGGCGCCCTCACCATCCAGGCCGGGACGGACACCGGGGCGTTCCACGGCACCCGCACCGTCCTGCAACTGCTGCACCAGTCCGCCTCGGTCCCGGCCGGCACGGCGGTCGACTGGCCGGCCAAGGCCGAGCGCGGGCTCATGGTCGACCAGGGACGGAAGTTCTTCACGGTCGACTGGCTGAAGCAGCACATCAAGGAGCTCGCCTACCTCAAGCTCAACTACTTCCACTTCCACCTGTCGGACACCTACGGTTTCCGCCTGGAGAGCTCCACCCACCCGGAGATCGTCTCCACCGACCACTACTCCAAGCAGGACATCGCCGACCTCGTGGCCCTCGGCCGCAAGTACCACGTCACGATCGTCCCGGAGATCGACACCCCCGGGCACATGAACGCGGTCCTGGCCGCCCATCCCGAGCTCAAGCTCAAGAGCAGCTCGGGCGCGGTCAGCCCCGACTTCATCGACCTCTCGCTCCCGGGTTCGTACGCACTGATCAAGGACCTGGTCAACGAGTACTTGCCCCTGTTCCCGGCCCCGTACTGGCACATCGGCGCGGACGAATACGTCACGGACTACGGCAAGTACCCGCAGCTGCTCAGCTACGCCCGTTCCCACTACGGCGCGAACGCGACCGCCAAGGACACCTACTACGGGTTCGTGAACTGGGCGGACGACCTGGTCCGGGCGGGCGGCAAGACCACCCGGATGTGGAACGACGGCATCAAGTCCGGTGACGGGACGGTCAAACCGAACGCTGGCATCCTCGTCGAGTACTGGTACAGCTACGGCCTCACGCCCCAGCAGCTGGCCGACGCCGGGCACGTCGTCGCCAACGAATCCTGGACGCCCACGTATTACGTGCTCGGGGGCGCGAAGCCCGACACCAAGTGGATGTACGAGACCTGGACCCCGGACCGCTTCGAGGGCGGCACCACCGTGTCCGACCCCTCGAAGAACCCCGGCTCACTGATCCACGTCTGGTGCGACAACCCGACCGCCGAGACCGAGGACCAGATCGCGGCCGGCATCATGTACCCGCTGCGGGCGCTGGCCCAACAGACGTGGGGTTCCCAGAAGTTGACCCCGACGTACGCCGCCTTCACCCCGATCGCGGCGGCCGTCGGCCACAACCCCGCCTGGCCCGGCCTCGCCCAGCCCGGCAACCTCGCCCTGGGCCGCCCGACCACCGCCTCCAGCACCGAGACGGTGAACTTCCCGGCGGCTTCGGCCACCGACGGCGACCCCGGCACCCGGTGGTCCAGCGCCTACGGCGACCCGCAGTGGATCCAGGTCGACCTCGGCTCCACCCAGGCCGTCCACCGCGTCGTCCTGCGCTGGGAGGCGGCGTACGGGAAGTCCTTCCAGATCCAGCTCTCGGACGACGCCGCCACCTGGCGCACCATCCACTCCACCACCACCGGCGCCGGCGGGGTCCAGGACCTGACCGGGCTGACCGGCTCGGGCCGCTACATCCGCGCGTACGGCACCCAGCGCGGGACCGCGTACGGCTACTCGCTGTACGAGTTCGAGGTGTACGGGGGCCAGTTGGGCGGCACCCGCACCCTCACCGCGGGCGGCAAGGCGCTCGACGACCCGGCGAGCTCCAGTGCCTCCGGCACCCAGTTGATCACCTGGACGCCGCACGGCGGGTCCAACCAGCAGTGGCAGCTGACCCTGGGCAGCGACGGCAGCCACACCCTGGTCAACGTTTCCTCCAAGCTGTGCGCGGACGTCGCCGGCGGCTCCGCCACCGCGGGCGCGGCCGTCGTCCAGGCGGCCTGCACGGGCGGTGACAGCCAGCGCTGGAAGATCACCGCGCTCGGCGCCGGCGGCTACTCCCTGGGCAACAAGAAGAGCGGGCTCCTGCTGACCACCGCGTCCGGCGCGGACGGAGCCCTGGTCACCCAGCAGCCGGCCAACGGCTCGACGTATCAGCAGTGGCGCATCGCCTGACCCCGGCCCGTCTCGCCTCTCCCGCCCGTCCGACCCTCCGGTCGGACGGGCGGGTGGGCAGGCAGGTGGGTGTCACTCCCCCGGCGGCGGCCAACGCCGCGCCGACTTCCCCGACGAGAGCTGCTCCACCACCTCGGCCAGGTCCTGGCAGGCCTGCTCGATCCCCAGGCGGATGGAGTTCTGCTCGGTGACGAGCGCCGACAGGAGCAGCGAGGTCAGGGCCGCGCTGCCGTTGAGCGCCTGCAGGTTGGCCATGGCCTCGACCAGCGTGTGGTTGGCGAAGGGACCGCTGCGGGCGATGGCGGCCGCGTTCGCCATCACGGACACCAGCAGCATGCACGGCGCGCTCCCCGCCAACTGGAAGCGCAGGGCCGCCCAGATGAGGAGCGGGAAGACGAGGAAGAGCAGCGCCGACTCGATCGTGGTGGCCAGGAAGGTGAGCACGACGGCCGAGACCAGCAGAGCGACCGCCTCGACCCACCGGTAGACGTCGTCGGACAGCCGGATCCTGGGCAGGACCAGGAGCAGCGGCGTGATCACGAGCACGCCCATGGCGTCGCCGGCCCACCAGGTCCACCACACGGTCCAGAATCCGCTCTGCGGCAGGCTGTCGGTGAGCACCAGCAGCCAGGCCCCGACGGTGGCGCTGATCAGCATCGGCACCAGGCCGCCGAGGAAGACCAGCGCCAATCCGTCCCGGAACCGGTCCAGCGCCGGCCGGAAACCGACCCGTCGGAGCATCAGGAAGGCGCACACCGGAGCGAGGGTGTTGCCCACGACGATCCCGAGGCCGACGAGATCGATCGGGTTGATCGACTGGATGACGAGGTAGGCGCCGAGAGCGATCCCCGGCCAGACGCGGAGTCCGAGCCAGAGCAGGCAGGCGACGGCGATGCCCGTGGGCGGCCACAGGGGTGTGACGGTGGCGCCGTCGAGCACCACCTGCTGGAGCAGCCCCACCCGGCCGCCCGCGAAGTAGGCGGCGGCGACGACAAGGTTCCAGAGCCCGGTGAGGCACAGACGTCGCAAGCCCTCGGTGCGCATTGCTTCATCAGACGACAGTCAGCGCCCCTCAGGGGTGCGTGACACGCGTTACGCCGCACTCCGCGTGCCGCCCCGCGGACCCGCGAAGGCCTCGTGGCGCAGGACGAGCACCGCGGCGTCGTCCTCGTGGCCGGTGGAGTCGGCGACCTTCATCACCTCGGCGGCCAGGTCGCCGGGGTCCGCGCCCGCCCCCGCCCTGACCACCTCAGCCACGCGCTCCAGCCCGGCTTCGATCGGGAACCTGGGGCCTTCCACGACGCCGTCGGTGACCAGGATGAACGAGCCCGCGGCCGTCAGCCGGCGCCTGGTCACGGGGTACTGCGAGCCCGGCAGCATGCCCAGCGGCAGACCGCCCTCGTCCTCCACGACGCCGTACTGCCCGTCAGTCGTGGCCCAGACTCCGGGCACGTGCCCGGCGCGGGCGCTCTGGATCTCCCCGGCGGCGGGGTCGAACCGTACGAAGGTGCAGGTCGCGAAGAGGTCGCAGTCCACGGAGAGGAGCAGTTCGTTGGCCCGGCTGAGCACCTCGCCGGGGTCGGCGGCGGCCGCGGCCACCGCGCGTACGGCGATCCGGACCTGCCCCATGAAGGCGGCGGCCTCCACGTCGTGACCCTCGACGTCACCTATGGAGAATCCCAGGGCTCCCTCGGGCAGCCGGAAGCCGTCGTACCAGTCACCGCCGATGCTCAGACCGTGGCGGGCGGGCGCGTACCGGGCCGCCGTGCGCAGCCCCGGGAGGGCCGGCAGCGATGCGGGCAGGATCTCCCGCTGCAATGCCTCGGCCAGCTCGACCCGGGCCTGCTGGAGCTCTGCCCCTTCCCTGGCCTGGGCGGTGAGCCGCCCGAGCCGGGTGAGCAAATCGTCCGCGGTCGCCGACCGCGCGGACCTGTGGCTGGTCATGGACGGCTCCGGGGTGCTGCCGTTATGGGCTCTGGCGCAAAACGCACGCTCAGTGTATTTCGGCGGCCCGGTGATCACATCACGAGCGCGGCCCGGTCAGTCCAGGTCCAGGTGGTACGCGCCCGCCTTGGCGTCGGCGAAGAGCGTGAACTGGACCTCGGGGCCGGCGGGGGCGGTTTCGTCGTCGGCGGGGTCCAGCTCCACCGGTTCCGCGTTGACCAGGACGAAGTCTCCGTATCCGGCGAAGTCTCCGGGGCCGTCCGCGACGCCGATGTGGATCGGGGTCTCGTCGGGGAGACCGGAGAGGGCGTCGCGCAGTTTCGCCGCGGTCCACACCTCAGGGGTGTGCTCGAACATGTCAGCCATGAGCCGAGGCTAGAGCCATCGGGCGGTTACCGGACTCCGCCGCGCCGAATCGAGCCAAATGATGCCAGAGCGAACCAAAGGTGCTACCAGTGCGTCCTGATTCCATACGGACCGCAGAAGAACGGGAGATCACATCGTGGAGACCTCAGGAGCCCGCCCGACCCGCCGCGCCGTACTGGCCGCGGGAGCCGGGGTGGCGCTGGGCGGGACGGCTCTGGGCGGGACGGCGTACGCGGCTCCGGCGCGGCAGGAGGGGATCGCCCGCGAGCTGCGCGCGCTCGAGAGGGCGCATGGTGCCCGCCTGGGCGTGTTCGCCCGCGACACGGCCACCGGGCGGACGGTGCTGTACCGGGCGGACGAGCGCTTTCCGATGTGCTCGCTCTTCAAGACCCTCGCGGTCGCCGCGGTCCTGCGCGACAAGGACCGGGACGGGGAGTTCCTGGCCAAGCGGATCCACTACACGCAGCAGGAGGTGACGGATTCCGGACACGGCCCGGTCACCGGGCTGCCCGAGAACGTGGCCAACGGAATGACCGTCGGACAACTGTGCGCGGCCACGATCTGCCAGAGCGACAACGCCGCCGCGAACCTGCTGCTCCGCGAGCTCGGCGGGCCGGTTGCGGTCACCGACTTCTGCCGTTCGGTGGGGGACGGGATCACCCGGCTCGACCGTTGGGAGCCCGCCCTGAACTCCGCGGAGCCGGACCGGCTGACGGACACCACCAGCCCGCGTGCCACGGGCCGGACCTACGAGCGCCTCGCTCTCGGCGACGCGCTCGCGCCCCGGGACCGGGCGCTGCTGAGGGGGTGGCTGCTGGCCAACACGACCAGCACGGAACGCTTCCGCAAGGGCCTGCCCGCCGAGTGGACCCTGGCGGACAAGACCGGTGGCGGCAAGTACGGGACGAACAACGACGCCGGCATCACCTGGCCGCCGGGCCGGGCGCCGATCGTCATGGCCGTCCTGACGACCAAGGACCGGCCCGACGCCGCCGCGGACAACCCGCTGGTCGCCGAGACCGCCGCCCTGCTGGCCGCGGCGCTCGTCTGACGCGAGACGGCCCGGCCCGGACCTCACTCTTCGGGCGGGCCGTCGGAGACGGGGGGTTCGCCCGCCGCCGGGTCCAGGATGCGGTTGAGGAAGTTCCTGGTCCGCTCGTGCCGCGGATTGCCGACCACCTGCGCCGCCGGCCCCTGCTCGACGATCACTCCGCCGTCCATGAACACGACCCGGTCGGCGACCTCGCGGGCGAAGCTCATCTCGTGGGTGACCACCATCATCGTCATGCCCTCCCCCGCCAGTACGCGCATCACCGACAGCACCTCGCCGACGAGTTCGGGGTCGAGCGCGGAGGTCGGCTCGTCGAAGAGCATCACTTCCGGGCCCATCGAAAGAGCCCGGGCGATCGCCACCCGCTGCTGCTGGCCGCCGGACAGCTGAGCCGGGTAGGCCGCCGCCTTGTCCGAGAGGCCCACGCGCTCGAGGTTCTCCCGGGCGACGGCGGCGGCCTGCGCCTTGTCCCTGCGCAGTACGCGCCGCTGCGGCAGGGTGAGGTTCTCGGTGACGTTCACGTGCGGGAACAGGTTGAACTGCTGGAAGACCATGCCGATGCGGCGTCGTACGGCGTCGATGTCGACGTCGAGGTCGGTGACCTCCGTACCGCCGACGAAGACCTGGCCCTCGCTGGGCTCCTCCAGCAGGTTCACGCAGCGCAGCAGCGTGGATTTGCCCGAGCCGGACGGCCCGATGACGCAGACCACCTCGCCGCGGCCGATCTCCAGGTCGATGCCGCGCAGGACGTGGTTGTCCCCGAAGGACTTGTGCAGGCCCCGGATCTCGATCTCCGGGCGGTCTGTGGCCATGGTGTCCAGCGGTCCCGTCTTCTGTGACATCTCGTCCTCACGTGGCCTTGTCCGCACGGGCCTCGAGCCGGCGCACCACGAAGCTCAGCGGCACGGTCACGAGGAGGTAGCAGAGGCCCGCGACGAGGATCGGGGTGGAGTTGGCGGTCTCGCTGGCGAGGTCCCGGCCGAACTTCGTCAGTTCCCTCTCCTCCAGCGTCACGCCCAGGAAGAGCACCAGCGAGGAGTCCTTGAACAGCAGGACCAGTTCGTTGGTCAGCGGCGGGATGACGATGCGGAAGGCCTGCGGGATGATCACCGACACCATGGCGCGGCCGTGCGAGAAGCCCAGCGAACGCGCCCCTTCCATCTGGCCCTTGGGCACCGCCTGGATGCCGGCCCGAATCGTTTCTGCCATGTACGCCGCGGCGACCAGCCCGAGGCCGAGCGCGACCTTGCCGTACGTGCCGCCGGGGATCTCCGTACCGGGGAACGCCAACGGCACCGCCACGCCCACGAAGATGAAGATCAGCAGGGCGGGCAGGCCGCGGAACAGTTCGATGTAGACGCCGGCGACCCACCGGTAGGGGGCCACCGATGACAGCCTCATCATCGCGATGACCAGACCCAGCACCAGGCCGAAGGCGAACCCCGAGAGCGTGTACACCACCGTGTTGCGCAGGGCGAGGGTGATGATCTCCGGGAAGAGGCGCTGGGCCAGGTCCTTCTGGGCGAACTGGTTCTGCAGCCGGTCCCAGTCGGCGAGGAAGCCCAGCAGGACCAGTACGGCCACGAAGACGGCGTACTGGATGCCCTGCCAGAGGCGGCGTCGCTGCCGCCGGGTCAGCCGAGAGGTCACGGGGTGGCCTGGGGCAGCGGGCCGATCCACTGCTCGTAGATCTTCTTGTAGGTGCCGTCGGCCTTGGCGTCCGTGATCGCCTTGTCGATCGCGGCGAGGAGGGCGGCGTTGCCCTTCTTCACGGAGAAGCCGTACTGCTCACCCGTCTCGATGCTCTGCTTCCCGAGGACGAACTCACCGGCGTTCTTCGGGTCCTTGAGCCAGCCCTGCACGACCGGGTAGTCGATGACGACCGCGTCGACCTGTCCGGTGCGCAGGCCGTTGAGCACCGCGTCGGAGCTCTCGAAGGCGACGGGGTTGAAGCCCTGGGCCTTGGCGTAGCTCTCGCCGGTGGTCTCGGCCTGGGCGCCGAGCTTCTTGTTCTTCGCCTTCACGTCGGCGAGCGAGGTGATGCCGCTCTTCTTGGTCGCGAGCAGTGCCTGGGTCGCGTCGAAGTACGGGACGGAGAAGTCGACGTTCTTCTTGCGCTCGTCGGTGATCGTCATTCCGGCGGCGGCGAGGTCGCACTCGCCCGAGTTCAGGAAGGCGCCGGTCTTGAAGTTCTCGAAGGGCGTGTCGAGGATCTTCTGTTCGACCTCGAGGTTCTTGGCGACCAGGTCGATCAGGGCCACGTCGAAGCCGACGACCTTGCCGTTCTGCTCGAACTGGAAGGGCGGGTAGGGCAGATGGGTGCAGGTGGTCAGCTTGCCCTTCTCGACGACGGGCACGCCACCGGCCGCCTCCCCCTTCCCGCCGCCGGAGGAGGAACAGCCCGCGGCGAGGAACACTCCCGCGGCGGCCGCGGCACCGGCCGCTACGCGCATCCGGGAGCCGCTGCGGAAGGTGCTGCGGTGACTGCGGTGTCCTTCGGCCGTCCAGAACACGGGTGACCTCCACTGTGGCGGGGTGGGCGGCGGTCGCAGGACGTGACCGTCCGTCGTGATCGTAAGCCACGGGCAGCACGAGGCGAGGGAGCATTCGTCATGGGTTCACGATGTACGGGCCTGCCGGCACCGTCGCCGATAGTCCGCGCACCAGGCCGGAGCAGAGCAGGGCGAACGCCTCGGACAGCAGGCTCAGCGTGAAGACGTAGGGAACCGTCAGCCAGAGCGGTTGCGGCGAAGGGGGCAGGTCCATCCCATCTGAAACCCGAAGCCGATGGGCAGCCGCCACAGGCACACCGGCAAGCCGATCAGGGGGATGAGGCGGGCGACCGTCCGGGCCCAGCGCGGGACGGGCCCCTCGGTCGCGGTCACTGCCGATGGCGGGGCCGATACGGGGGCCGCGGCTGGTGGACGCATCGCATTGATTGCCATGCCCCAAGCCTGTCCGGATCCCTGCCGTCCGGGATCATGCACAGGCGTGATCCGTCCTCCCCCGCGCGAGGGAGGCGGTCCGGGCCGGGGGTGTAGCCCCGGCCCGGATCAGTTGCCGCGGAGCCGTCGCTCGACTGAGGGAACGGTTCTGCGGCCGAAGATCACGCGGGGGTGATGTTCTCCGCCTGCGGGCCCTTCTGGCCCTGCGTGATGTCGAACGTCACGGCCTGGCCCTCCTGGAGCTCCCGGTAGCCCGAGGCGTTGATCGCCGAGTAGTGGGCGAACACATCCGGGCCGCCGCCGTCCTGGGCGATGAAGCCGAAGCCCTTCTCCGCGTTGAACCACTTCACAGTTCCCGTAGCCATGTTCATGCCTTCCAGTCGATGAAAGCCCCCAGCACAGCGCGGGAGGCAGAGGTGATCGCCTTGGTCCAACGGCACAACACAGCAAGGCTGCCCACACCGAGAAGACGCGGGCAGAAGGCACTTCGAACCACGACAGCTACCGTCACGCTACACGGACGACACACACCGTCACCAGAGGGAACGATCACCTAAACAGCCGCAGATTTTCGTCAGGGAGCCGCTGCGCGGCGGCCGTGCCGGGCGGGCGTGCGCGTCCGGGGGCCGTGAGGGGCGTACGGAGGGAGTATGGGAGATGGCCCGCGAGCCGGCCCGGGACCGGAAGGGAGCTCGGCTATGGACGCGTCCGATGCGCACGGCATGCCCGGCGCCGAGCCCGCCGCGGTCGGGCTCTCCCCGCCGAGCGGGCTGCTCGACGTACTGAACGTGGCCGCCGTCGTGCTCGACGCGAAGGGGCGCATCGCCCTGTGGAGCCCCCAGGCCGAGCAGCTCTTCGGATGGACGGCCAAGGAGGCGCTCGGCCAGCCCGCCGCGAAGCTGCTGGCGCCCAAGGAGCACGTCGGCCTGGTGCTGGAACTGTTCGCGCGGGTCATGGGGGGCGCCGGGGACTGGGCCGGCGCGTTCCCCGTACTGCACAAGGACGGCAGCAGCCGTCTGGTGGAGTTCCGCAACATGCGGCTGCAGGACGAGCACGGGGACATCTACGCCCTGGGGATCGCGACCGACCGTACGAGGCTGCGGCATCTGGAGCGGGACCTGGCCCTGTCCGCGCGTCTGGTGGCGCAGTCCCCGATCGGGCTCGCCGTGCTGGACACCGAACTGCGCTACGTCCTGGTCAACCCGACGCTGGAACGGATCAACGGGCTGCCGGCGGCCGAGCACATCGGCCGCGGAGTGCGCGAGGCCCTGTCCTTCCTCGACGACGCGGGCGCCGTCGAGGCCGCGATGCGCCAGGTCCTGGCCACGGGCACACCCCTGGTCGAGCAGTTCACCGCGGGCCACACCCACGGTGACCAGCACCACGAGCATGCCTGGTCGGTGTCGTACTACCGGCTGGAAGACGCCGCCGGGCAGGTCCTGGGCCTGGCCATCTCGGTCGTGGACGTCACCCAGAGCCACCAGGCCGCCAAGGAGATCGCCCGGAGCCGCCGGCGGCTCGCCCTGATCGCGGACGCGACCGTCCGCATCGGGACCACCCTGGACCTGGATCTGACCGCCCGCGAGCTGGCCGATGTCGTCGTGCCCGAGCTCGCCGACATCGCCGCGGTGGACATCCTCGATTCCGTCCTCGAAGGCCGCCCGAGCCTGAAGTCCTCCGCCCACGAGCCGGCGGTGTTCCGCGCGCTCGCGGTGGCGGCCGCGTACCCCAGCGAGGCCGTGCGGGCCGCGGATCCGCCGGGCGACATCGCGCGCTACGAAGCCGACCGGCTGGTCACCCGCTCGGTGACCACGGGCCATCCCGTGCTCGTGGCCCACGTGAAGGCCCACGACATCTCGCGCATCGCCCGCGACGAGGAAGCCGGCGCCCTGCTGGCCCGTGCCGGCCTGCGCTCCTACCTGGCCGTGCCGCTCATCGCCCGCGGCGAGGTCCTGGGCGCCCTCGACCTCAAACGCACCCGCAACCCGCTGCCGTTCGACGAGGACGACATCGTCCTGGCCGGCGAACTCGCCGCCCGGGCCGCCGTCTGCATCGACAACGCCCGCTGGTACCGCAACGCGCACCACACCGCGCTCGCCCTCCAGCACCACCTCCTCCCCCACCACCCGCCGCACACCCCGGGCCTGGAAGTCGCCTACCGCTACCGGCCCGCGGCGGCCACCAGCGAGATCGGCGGCGACTGGTTCGACGCCATCCCGCAGTCGGACGACACCACCGTCCTCGTGGTCGGAGACGTGATGGGCAGCGGCATCAACGCCGCCGCCGGCATGGGGCAGTTGCGCACCGCGACCCGGACCCTCGCCGAGCTCGGCCTCGACCCCGCCCAGGTGCTCCGCCAGCTCGACCTCGCGACCGCCACGCTCGAGGAGACCATCGCCACCTGCGTCTACGCCGTATACGACCCGCACCGCGGCGAGTGCCGCATCGCCGTCGCCGGACACCTGCCGCCCGTCCTGATCCGTACCGGCCGGGCCCCGCGGCTGCTCGACCTGCCCACCGGTACGCCCCTGGGCGTGGGCGGCGTGCCCTTCGAGTCCACCACGGTGCGGATGGATCCCGGGGACCGCCTGGTCCTCTACACGGACGGTTTGGTCGAAGTGCGCGACCAGTCCATCGACGACCGCCTCGCCGTCCTGCTGGACCTGCTCGCCGAGGCCGACGGGTCGCTGGACGAGACCTGCGACCGACTGCTGGACTCCCTGCGACGGCCGGACGACCACGACGACGTCGCCCTGGTCATCGCCCGGTCGAAAGCGCTGGCACCACCCAATGGCTGACCCGGCCTGCTCGCGCCGCAGGAAATGAATAGAATCGGCTTCCATGTCGAAGCCTGACGAGCTGCTCGTTGACATCGCCACGACCGTGGAGTCCGAGCGCAGCAATCAGATGTCCCTGACCGTCGTCGTCGGTGGTGCGGTGATCACCGGTCGACTGGCTCCCGAAGCCGTGTGGAGGCAGCGCGTATCGGACGTCCTGACGGATTCGGACCGCCTGGGTCCGTTCTCCGGCATCTTCGCCACGGACCATGCGCCGCGGCGGCCCGACCGGGACGGTCCGCCCACACACCTCCACTTCCACGTGGCCCGGATCCTGCAGGGCTCGATCGGGATTCCCGAGACGGGCGGGATGTACCGCGTCGCCATCAAGGACGTCAGCGCCTGGACCGTGGGAGACGTCAGCTACTCCGATCACTGAGCCTTCGGGGCAGCGTGGTCTCGGGGACGCCCGGAGTGCCGTAGGGTTGGGTTCACCGACGCGGGGTGGAGCAGCTCGGTAGCTCGCTGGGCTCATAACCCAGAGGTCGCAGGTTCAAATCCTGTCCCCGCTACTCCTGACTGTGGCCCGGATCCTCGGATCCGGGCCACAGTCGTATCCGCTTGCTCCGTCGGTTACTCCTGCGCGTCGCCCGACTGCGCCGCGGCGCGCTTGGCGAGCACGGCGGCCGCCGCGAGCGCGCTGCCCGTGAAGGCGAGCATCAGCGTCCACGGCTGGTCGAAGAGGTGGCCGGTGGCGTGGTCGATGGAGTACCGGCCGGCGCCGGCGAGGCCGATGGCGGCCGCGGTGAACCCGAGGAAGGCCGGGTACTCGTACCCGCCGCCCTGCGCGAAGAACCCGGCGGGCGCGTGCACCGCCACGGCCCCCGCCATGGCCCCCGCGGCCGCGGCGCCGGCCGCCGGGGTGGCCAGGCCCAGCACCAGCAGGGCCCCGCCGCCGGCCTCCCCCAGACCGGCGGCGATCGCGCTCTGTTTCCCGGGCCGGAAGCCCATGTGCTCCATCCCGGCCGCGGTCCCGGCCAGGCCCCCTCCACCGAACCACCCGAACAGCTTCTGGGTCCCGTGCGCCATGAGCACCGCGCCGGTACCGGCGCGCAGCGCCAGTAGTGCGAGGTCCCGCCGGTTGATGCAGGTCATAGAAACCTCCCGATCTGTGGTGATCGGTATCCACTCTGCGGGCCGACGCCCCCGCCCGCATGATGAGAGGAGGGAAGGAAGGGGGTCCGCGATGGACACGGAGCGGTACGAGCTGATGTTCCCCGACAGCCCCGAGGACGGCCGGGACCACAACCAGGACGTCGTGATCGTGGCCCGTACGGAACGCAGCGGCCCCGGCGGACACCCCGTCTACGCCGATGTGACCGGCATCGTGCAGGCGGAGATCAGCGACCAGGGTGAGGTACGCATGCTCCCGTCGGGCGGTCAGCAGGCACCCGCCCAGGGCGTCCGGGCCCGTCCTCTGCCGTCCGGGTGACGACAGACGGGGCCGGGGCCGTGGGTCAGCCCCTGTCGATGTGCACGCTGGTGGACTTCACCCGGGCGGTGGCCCGCATGCCGACCTCCAGGCCCAGTTCCTCGACCGCCTCACGGGTCAGCAGCGACACCACCCGGTGCGGGCCGGCCTGCACCTCGACCTGCGCGGAGACCTCTCCGAGCCTGATCCCCGTCACGATGCCCGGGAAGGCGTTGCGGGCCGAGGTGTACGAGGCCTCCTCGCCCGCGCCGCCGTCCTGGGCGGCCTCCACGCAGAACGACGCGAGGGCCGGGCCGTCGACGATGCGCCGGTTGCCCTCCCGGCGGGTGGGGAAGCGGTCCGCGTCCGCCCACCGCCGGGCCGTGTCGACGCTCACGCCCAGCAGCCGGGCCGCCTGGCCAATGGTGTAGGTCTCCATGCGCCCCACCCTAAGCGGGCACCGGGGGCGCCTCCCACGACCGCCCCTGCTACCCCGGCACGCCGGTCCGCAGGACGGCCAGCACCTGCGCGGTGATCGCGCTCTCGTTCCGCTCGAACTCGGCTCCGGTCAACTGGGCCTGGTCCGCGGGCAGTCCGGTGAGCACGGGGGTGTGCAGGTGGCCGCCCGGGACCTGCGGGCGGACTTCGAGGCGGAGCCGGTTGGAGCGGTAGGCGACCTCGTTGGAGAGGTAGCCGCCGCCTCCGCCCGCCACGGCGCGCGAGCCGGGGGTCGGCCCGTCCTCCCGGTCCACGGGGTCCTGCTCCCCGGCCGGTATCTCGGTGACGGCGGTGTTCAGCCGCACCGGATACGGCGTCTGGACGGCGGTCATGGCATCCGTGGGCAGGCTGGTCCGCAGGAACTCCGCTCCGGGGCCGAGCCCCGGCGCGGTGACGGGTCGGTCGTACGTGCCGCCCGAGAGGGCATTGGCGTTGTCCGGGTACGGATCCGCCGAACGGGCCCGTCCGGCCCAGGCCTCCAGGGTGAACAGGCCGGGGTAGCCCTGGCTGATGCTGGTGATCGTGTCGGCGGCGCGGGGGCCGGCCGCCAGGCGCGGGCCGTAGGCGCGCTCCACGATTCCGGCGTCGAAGTCGGCGTACCGCACGGGCAGGACGACCGCGCGGATCTCCGCGATCGTGCCGTCGGCCAGGGTCACCCGGCGGCCGTTGAGCTGGAGGGCGGCGGAGCCCGAGGGGTTGGCGCGGCGCAGCTCGGCGTCCAGGCCGAACGGGTCGAACCCGCTGATGAACACGCGCCGCACACCGGGCGCGGTGCGGAACTCGTTGGAGGTGAGGCCGCGGGAGGCGTCCTCGAACCTGCTGCGCAGGGCCGGCCGGTCGATGGGGAACTCCGGCTGCCAGCGGGCGAGCTGGACGGTCATCGCCAGCCTGGCCCAGTACAGCGGCCGGTCGTCCCCGGAGGCCAGGTCCCCGCCGGGCCGCCGTCCCTGCGCCCGGTTCACGGCGGCCTGCCACAGTCCCTCGCCCCACGCGTCGAGGAGCCGCGCGGCCTCGGGGGCGTTCCTGGTGGCGCAGAGGGCGGCCGGGAAGCGGCGTACGAAGGTGTCGAGCGCGGCCCGCTCCGGGAAGGCGGCGGTCCGGGGGTCGGCGAGGCGGTTCTGCTCCGGGTCGGGCGAGGGGTTGGCGGTGAGGCAGACGGTGGCCGGGGCTGCGTCCGCGTGTGCGGTGACGGGTGGCAGGAGGGCGGCAATCCCGAGCAGGGCGGCGGCGAGGGCCGCACGGCGTAACGGCTTCATCATGCCATGTGACATTACACAGCAGGTCAGTTTCTGTCAGGAACAGCCGAGTTCGCGCACGGTCGCCATGTCGCTGAAGGGGATCAGCTCCTCGCCGACGATCTGGTGCGGCTCGCTTCCCTTGCCCGCGATCAGCACCGTGTCGTCGGGACCCGCGGCGGACAGCGCGAACGCGATCGCCTCACGGCGGTCGGGGAGCCGCCGGAAGGGTGTCCCGGTCGCCTCTAGGCCGGGGGCGATCTGGTCGAGGATGGCCTCGGGGTCCTCGTGGCGCGGATTGTCCGAGGTGAGGACGCACAGGTCGGAATGGGCGCCGGCGATGCTGCCCATTTCGGCCCGCTTGGTGGTGTCCCGGTCCCCGCCGCAGCCGAAGACGGTGATGACCCGGCCGCGGGCGAAGCCGCGGATCGCGCTCAGGACCTTGGTCAGGGAGTCGGGCGAGTGCGCGTAGTCGACGACCACGGAGGTCCCCAGCGGGGTCTGGAAGCGCTCGAACCGGCCCGGGACGGGCGGCATCCGGTCCAGGGCTGCCACCAGGGGGCCCAGATCGTGGCCCAGGACGTGGCACGCCGCCAGGGTGCCCAGCGCATTGGCCACCGAGAACCGGCCGGGGACCGGGATGGAGGCCGGATACGCGCGCCCGCCGTGGTGGAGGGTGAAGCGCGTGCCGGAGGCGCTCATGACGAGGTCGGTGGCCCGGTAGTCCGCCGGGCCGTCCAGGGCGTACGTGGTCACCGCGCCCGGCATCATCGACCGGATCCCGGCGCCCACCGGATCGTCCGCGTTGACCACCGCGCGTCGGCACAGGCCCTGGAACAGGCGCAGTTTGGCATCGCGGTAGTTGGCCATGGTCCCGTGATCGTCCAGGTGGTCCTGCGTGAGGTTGGTGAACACTCCGACGTCGATGAAGGTCCGGTCCACGCGGTGGGTCAGCAGGGCCATCGACGTGGCTTCGAGCACCACGGTGGCGGTCGAGCGGTCGCGCATGTACCCCAGGAGGTACTGGAGGTCCGGCGATTCCGGCGTGGTCAGCACGGACCTCGGCATCGGGATCAGCTCATCGCCGATGCGGCTGCCCGCCGTCCCGATGACACCGACCTTCGCGCCCTCGGAGATCCGCAGGACCGACTCGACCATGTAGGACACCGACGTCTTGCCGTTGGTGCCGGTGATCGCCACCATGTCCATCTGCCGTCCCGGCTCGCCGAAGTGGCGGGAAGCCACGACGGCGGCGGCGGTGCGGGTGTCCGGCACCGCGACGACGCACGCGCCGAAGGACCCGGCCGCCCCGGCCGCCCCCGCTGCCCACATCGGCGCGGTGAGGTCCGGTTCCCCGGCGTCGACGACGACGGCCGCGGCGCCGCGTGCGAGGGCGGCCGGCACGGAGACGGGGCCACCCTCCTGATGGCCGGGCACCGCGATGAACACCGATCCCGGTGTCACCCTTTCGACGTCGAAGGTGATGCCCGCGGTGATCAGTGTCTTCGCCGGGTCACCCCGGAGAACGTGGTGCACCTGCCCGGCCAGCAAGTCGCTCAGCTTCACGATGATCCCTTCGAGGCGGCGCGGCCCCGGTCGTGCGGGCGTAGCCGGGCGACAGCGCCGGCGGCACGCCGGAGACTGCGGTGGTGATGTGGAGCGGGGCGGAAGGGCGTCGCCCGTGGAGAGACCGCACGGCGGGCGGAAGATCGACGGACCGACGGCAGGGCCCGGCGGGGCCCGTGGGCAATCGCTAGCCGTGCCCGTGCAGGGCGAAGACCGCAGAACCCGCGGCGCCCGGGCACACCTCGGAGGCGGCCCGGGGCAGGCACTCCCTCACGAAACGTGTGCGACCCATGGGCCGAGTGTACGTCCGGCGGCGCGCCCCCGAGCCCACTCCGTCGGCGGCACCCCGCGCTGGTCATTGCAGGGCACAACGGCTCCACGGCCGCGGCGGGCATCGCGCCCAGCAGGCCCGCCACCAGCGCTGCCGGCAGGACCATGCCGCTGACGACGTACCGGCCCGATGTGCCCCGTGGCCATCCGGTCAACCACGAGCGTCGTCCCGAAGATCGACCGCTAGGCTGCGCGCCGCAGGGGGATACACAGACAGACAGGGCGAACATGTTCGAGCCGGCGCAGGAAAATCCGTACCCCGACAGCCACACCCTGGGCGAAGGCCCCGAGCCGCACCCGTTGCTGCGGCCGGTGCTGCCCCTGCTGGGGCGCTGGCACGGCCGGGGGCAGGGGCAGTATCCGACCCTCGAACAGGACTTCCGGTACGAGCAGGAGGTCACTTTCAGCCACGACGGCCGCCCCTTCCTCCGGTACGAGGCACGCGCGTGGCTGATCGACGGGTCGGGGGCCCCGGTGCGCCCGGCGGGACGTGAGGCGGGATGGTGGCGGGTGACGCCCGACGCGACCTTGGAGGTGGTGCTCGCCCACCCCACCGGGATCGTCGAGACGTACGTCGGGCGGGTGTCCGACGGGGAGATCGAGATCGAGACCAAGGACGTGGCGCTGACCCCCCTGGCCAAGGAGGTCACCGGCACCCGGCGGCGCTACAGCCTGCGCGACGGGGAGATGACCGTCGTCCATGACATGGCGGCGGTGGGGCAGCCCCTGCAGCACCACCTCACCACGCACCTGCGGCTGCGCGCGTCCTGATCGGTCGACCGTTCACCGGTCATTCGTTCACTCGTTCAGCCGTTCAGTCACTCGGGGGCCGACTGTCGGCCCACGGGCGGATGGTTTCGAGTTGCGCCGCCACCCGCAGGATGGTCGCCTCGTCGTGCTGCCTGCCCACGAGCTGTACGGCCAGCGGGAGTCCGTCGCTGCCGCGGCCCGCGGGGACGGAAGCGGCCGGGTTGCCGGTGACGTTCCACAGGGCCGTGTAGGCGATCATCGGGAACGAGCGCAGCATCGCCGTGAGCAGGCCCGCGCCGTCCAGCACGCCGACGGGTCGGGGCCGCTGCGCGATCGTCGGGGTGAGCAGCAGGTCCAGGCCTGAGCCGGTCGCGACGCCGGTCCCGGCCCCGGCCCCGGCCCCCGCGAACACGCGGTTCGCGCGCACGGCCATCCGCTCCCCGGTGCGGACGGCCCATTCCACGGCCCCCTCGGGCGCGAGCCGCGCCAGCCGCAGTGTCTGGCGGGTCCGCCGCTCCAGCAGTTCCGGCCGCTCCATGGCCGCGGCCTCCACCCGTACGCCGCCGCAGAACTGCGGCAGGAACGCGGCCGTGGTGTCGGGGTACCGGGGGTCGATCTCCCGTACGTCGTGCCCCAGTTCGCGCAGCGCCAGGGCGGTCGCGCGCAGGGCCTGCACGTGTTCCGGGTGGGGGCGTACGCCGCGCACCGCGGGCTTGGCCGAGTACCCGATCCGCAGTCTGCCGGGCGTCGTGGCCAGGGCCTGGGTGAAGCTCGTGGCGCCGGAGCGGGCGGTCCATCGGTCCCCGTCGGCGGGGCCGCTGAGGACGTCGTACAGGAGGGCGCTGTCCGCCACGGTGCGGGTGAGCGGTCCCACGGTGCCCAGGGCGTACCACAGGTGCGGGTGCGGGGCGGTGGAGACGCGGCCGCGCTGGGGTTTGAGGCCGAACAGGCCGCAGCAGGCGGCCGGGATGCGGATGGATCCTCCGCCGTCGCCGCCGAGCGCGGCGCCGACCAGGCCCGCCGCCACCGCGGCGGCGCTGCCTCCGCTCGACCCGCCGGTGGTGCGCGTGGTGTCCCAGGGGTTGCGGGTGTATCCGTGGGCGGCCGACTCGGTGAACGGCCACTGGCCGAACTCCGGCATCGCCGTCTTCCCGATGATCACCGCTCCGGCCGCCCGCAGGCGCCGTACCGCCTCGGCGTCCTCGGCGACCGGCGTCCGGTTGGCCGCGCCGCCGTACGTCGTCACCTCCCCCGCGACGTCGAGCTCGTCCTTGACCGCGATCGGAACGCCGAGCAGGGGGCCGTCCGCGCCGGACGCGCGCGCCGCGTCACGGGCGTCGGCCTCGGCCAGGGCCTGCTCCGCGCGTACCACGCGGAAGGCGTTCAGGGTCGGGTCCAGCAGGCCGATGCGCCGCAGCGAGGCCTCGACCAGGCGGCGGGCGGATACCTTCCCCGTACGCACGAGTTCGGCCTGCCGGGCAACCCCTTGGAACAGCAGCTCCGCGTCATCCATGGACTGGTCATACCTGGTCGACACGCTTACGGGTTCGATCATTTGTGATCTCTTTACTTATACGACGACGCACGCGCCCGGAAGGACGGCGACGGCGTCCGCCGACACGCCTTCGGGCTAATGTGCCGCCGGGCGCGTGAGGTGGGCGGGGGCGCGTGGTACCTCGTAGGCACCACACCCGGGAGGGGCCGTCCATGACCAGGCGCTCCGCGCAGTCCGCACGCGGGTCCACCGGCCGGCGCGGGGAGGTCCGGCGCGCCCGTATCCGTACCGCCTCCCGGCGGGCCCGGATGCGGCCGTACGGCTCGCCCGGGGCGGACAGCCCCCACGTCTCGCCGGTCCTGCGGACGGTCGCCGCGTACGCCTGGCGGCTCCTGGTGGTGGGAGCCGTCGGGTACGCGGTCTTCGCCGCCCTGGGGCGGTTCCACGAGATCGCGATCGCCGTGTTCCTGGGTCTCGTCGTGACGGCGATGCTGCGGCCGGCGGCGGATCTGCTGGCCCGGGTGATGGCCCGCCCGCTCGCCGTGGCCTGCGCCCTGATCGGCAGCATCATCCTGGTCCTGGGCGTACTGGCCTTCGTGGGTGGGGCGGTGGTCGGGGAACGGGACACGCTCGTCAAGGAGTTCAGGGAAGGCCTGGATCGCATCCAGCAGTGGCTGGAGCGGCCGCCGCTGCGGCTGGACCCGCATCTGCTGAGCGATGTGCAGGACAAGATCGGGGCGTACCTGTCCAGCCACCGGGAGACGCTGCTCAGTACGGCCGTCAGCGGAGCCGGCCGGCTCGTGGCGATCGTCACCGTCGGCGTTCTGGGACTGTTCTGCTCCGTCTTCTTCATCCACTCCGGGGACCGGCAGTGGAGCTGGTTCTGCGGACAGCTCCCGCTCGGCGCGCAGGAGCGGGTGCGGGCCGCCGGGCGCGCGGCGTGGCGGACCTTCACCGGGTACACCCACGGCATCGTGCTGGTGGCCGCGACCAATGCCGTCCTGGTGGGGATCGCCCTCTTCGTGCTCGGGATCCCGCTGGCCGTGCCGCTGGCGCTGCTGGAGTTCTTCGCCGCGTTCATCCCCCTCATCGGCTCGCCGGTCGCACTCGCCGTGGCGGCCGTGGTCGCCCTCGCCACCAAGGGCCCGCTCGTCGCGGCCCTGGTGATCGCCCTGATCGTGGTCATCGGACAGATCGAAGGCCATCTGCTGCATCCGTTGGTGATGAGCTGGGCGGTACGTCTGCACCCGGTGATCGTCGCGCTCTCGGTGATCGCGGGCGCCAGCGCCGCAGGGGTGGTGGGCGCGGTGGTCGCGGTCCCGCTGGTGTCGGTCGTCTGGTCCGTCCTCCAGGCCCTGCGCGGGACGAGCGAGGGGTCGGCGCGCCTCTGAGACCCACCGAGCCCGGCATCAACTTCATTGCTCGATATGCCAGTTAGCGCACCCGGCAGAGGGGTACCATCCCAGCCGTGGGGGGACATGTGACACGTGAATGGGGCTTTGCCCTGCGTACCTGCGGCTCTGTACTGGCGGGCCTGTCCGTGCTGGCGGCCTGCTCTTCCGGCGGGACGGAGCGGGGCCCGAGCCCGAGCCCCACCCGCGCCTCGCCCGCTCCGACGGGCTCCGGCTCCAGCCGTCCGAGTGCCTCGCCCGCCGCGCCCGCCGGCACCGCCGAGGACCTCGTGCCCGACCTCGACGAGACCAAGCTGCCGAAGACCGCCGCCGAGGCCCGCGCCGCGATCGGCCGGATCATCGTCGGCCAGGAGGTCTTCGGTCCGGACGTCGTGCACAGCGTTCCCTTCGAGAGCGACCCCGGCCGCTGGCCCGTGCTCGGCGAGGACTGCGCGTGGCAGACCACCGGGCTGCCCGCCGACGTCCTCGCCACCACCACCCGCTACTTCCACGTACCGCCCAAGAACGGCCAGGGCCGCCTCCAGCTCAACGTCACGGTCACCGTGCACCACAGCCGCGAGGAGTCCGGCTGGGAAACCGCCCGTGCCATGGAAGAGGTCCTGCGCTGCCCCGACCAGCGGCTGCGCGCCAACGAACAGGTCAAGAGCCTGTGGGGCGGCGTCCTGTACCAGGGCGAGCAGATGAACGGCTGGAGCGAGGACGCCTTCAACGAGCGGGGCAAGTACGTCGGCGCGGAGGGCGGCGGGCCCTACCTCTACATCTGGAACCAGGCCCAGTTCGGGCCGGTCACGGTGGCGGTCGCAGGCAAGGGCGCGGCGGGCTTCACCGACAAGGCCATCGAAACGGTCGTCATCCAGGGCGCCAGCCGGATGATGCAGCACGCCGAGCAGGAGTTCGGAAAGGCGGCGGGCTGATGGAACGGTTGCACCCTTCGGACCCCTCGCGGATCGCCGGCCACCGCCTCCTCGGACGGCTCGGCGCGGGCGGCATGGGCGTCGTCTACCTCGGCCGTACGGACGACGGCGCGCTCGCCGCGGTCAAGGTGATCCGCGCGGAGTACGCCGACGAGGCGGACTTCCGGGCCCGCTTCCGCCGTGAGGCCGACATCGCCGCCCGGGTGGACAGCCCGTGGGCCGTACGGGTCACCGGCGCCGATCCCGATGCCGCGGAGCCGTGGCTGGCCACCACCTTCGTGCCCGGCCCCTCCCTGGCCGAGGCCGTCGCCGCCCACGGGCCGCTCCCGCTGCGCGCCGTACGGGTCCTCGGCAAGGCCCTGGCCAAGGCTCTCGGGGTGATGCACGAGCAGGGCCTGGTGCACCGGGACGTCAAACCCGGCAACGTGCTGCTGGGCATGGACCGGCCCCGGCTCATCGACTTCGGGATCGCCCGGGGCGGCGAGCACACCGCCCTGACCTCCACCGACGCGGTCATCGGCACCCCCGGATTCCTCCCGCCCGAGCAGGCCGGCGGGCAGGGCGCCGAACCCGCCGGGGACGTCTTCTCCCTCGGCTGCCTGCTCGCGTACGCCGCCACCGGCCGGCTGCCCTTCGGTACCGGCGCCGTCGATGCCGTGCTCTACCGCACCGTCCACGACGAACCCGACCTCGGCCCCGAGGTCCTCGCGGATGCCGAACTCGCCGCCCTGCTGCGCACCTGCCTCGCCAAGCACCCGGACGTCCGCCCCACCGCCCACGAACTGGACGAGGCGCTGACCGAGGACACACCGGACACGGGCACCGACTGGCTGCCCGACCCCGTCGTGGCCACCATCGCCGAGCGGGCCGCCGCCCTGCTCGCCCTGCCCGGCATCGAGGAGACCGTCGCGGACCCCGACGCCTCCCCCGCCCCGGGCGCGGGTCCGTCACGACGCCGGTTCCTCGCGCTCGCCTCCGGCGGGGCGGTGCTCGCGGCGGGCGGCGGCATCGCCGCGTGGCTGGCGCTGGGCGACGACGGCAAGGCGAAGACCCCCGGCGGGCCGGCCCCCCGGCAGTGGGTGATCGGCGTACACGCGGACCTCACCGGCCCGCAGAAGGCCGCCGGGCAGGCCCAGGAGCGCGGGGTGCGGCTGGCCGTCGACGCCTTCAACTCCCGCAAGGACAAGCCCTTCACCCTCACGGTCGCCACCGCGGACGACGCCGGGCGGGCCGACCGCTCCGCGGCCGCCGCCACCGGTCTCATCGGCAACCGTGACGTGCTCGCCGTGATCGGGCCGACCGGCAACGCGTCCGTGTCGCCCTGTCTCGAACTGTACGGCGAGGCTGCCGTACCCCTGATCACCGTGTCGGCCCTGGCGAGCACCTTCAGCACCACCGACCGGCGCAGCTTCTTCCAAGGCTGCCCCCTCTTCGCAGGCCAGGCCGCCGCCGTCAACCTCCAACTGGCCCGGAACCAGGGCGTACGCCGTCTGGGAGTCCTGTGTGACCGCGACGGCGACAGCGAGACCTGGCAGGCCGCGCAGCTGACGGACCGCACCCTGGACATCTTCGCGCCCGGGGCCACCTCCTACGGACGGGTCGTCCCCCGCGGAACCCTGGACCTGGCGCCGGTGATCACCGACATGCTCGCCCACGGCATCGACGGCTTCTTCTACGCCGGTACGCCGACGGGCGCGGCCAAGGTCGCCGGGGCCCTCGCCGCGGCCGGTTTCAAGGGTCCGCGGGCCGCCGACTACTCCGTCGCCACAACGGAGTTCCTCACCGCCGCCGGTCCCGCCGCCGACGGCTGGCAGTTCCTCACCCCGTACACCGGTCCGCAGGCCCCCCAGGTCGCGGACATGGCACGCGCGCACAAGGCGGCCTACGGATCGGCTCCCGGGATCTGGACGGCGGAGGCGTACGACGCGGCCGGCCTGGTCATCGACCGGCTGGCGGCGGCCGCGGGCGGCGGCGCCCGTCCGGCCCGCGCCGATCTGCTGACCGCCCTCGCGCAGGGCACGTACCGCGGCCTGACGAGGGAGTACACCTTCGACGAGATGCGGCAGGTCAAGGGCAACCTGTTCTTCCTGCACCGGGTGGAGGGCGGCCAGATCCGCTACGCGGGCCCGATCGCCCAGCCGACGGCAGCGGGATAGCGAGCCAGGCGCATGCGTCCCCTGACCCCGGCCGATCCGGCCGCGATCGGCGGCCACCGGCTGCTCGGGCGGCTGGGCTCGGGCGGCATGGGCACGGTGTACCTCGGCCGCTCCCCGGCGGGCATCCTGGTCGCGGTCAAGGTGATCCGCGCCGACCACGCGGCGGACCCCGCCTTCCGGGCCCGGTTCCGCCGCGAGGCGCAGGCCGCCGGAGGGCTGTCCGGCCGCTGGGTGGTCCCGGTGATCGGCGCCGACCCGGACGCGCGCGAGCCCTGGCTGGCCACCCCCTTCATCCCGGGGCCCTCGCTGTCCGAGGCGGTGGACGGGTACGGCCCGCTGCCCGCCCGGACGGTACGGGTGCTGGGCGCGCGTCTCGCCGAGGCGCTGGCGCAGGTGCACGCCGCCGGGCTGGTCCACCGCGACGTCAAGCCGGGCAACATCCTGCTCGCCCCCGACGGGCCCCGGCTGATCGACTTCGGGATCGCGCGGGCGGCCGGGGCGACCACGCTGACGGCCGTGGACGCGGTCGTCGGCACTCCGGGGTACCTGCCGCCGGAGCAGGCCCGGGCGGGCGGGCCCGCTCCGGGACCGGCGGGGGACGTGTTCTCCCTCGGCTGCGTCCTGGCGTACGCGGCGACCGGGCGCGGCCCGTTCGGCGGTGGGCACCCGGCCGGGGTGGTCTTCCGTACGGTGCACGACCCGCCGGAACTGTCAGGACTGGCGCCGGAGTTGCTGGAGGCCGTCGGCGCCTGCCTCGCGAAGGACCCGGCCGTCCGGCCGACGCCGGCGGAGCTCGGCGGCCTCCTCGGCGACGATCCCCGCGCGGTGGAAGCCGCGGACTGGCTGCCGCCGCCGCTGCCGCGGCTGATCGCCGAACGTTCCACCCGCGCCCTGGAGTTGCCCGCTCCCGAGCCCACCCGGATCGACGTACCGAAGGAGGCTCGCCGGTACTTCAACCGCAGGCGGCTGCTCGCGGCGGGCGGAGCGACGGCCGTCGCCGGCGGCCTGCCGATCGCCTGGTTCACCACACGCAGGCCCGGGCACGGCGCTACACCGCCGCCGGCCGGCGACCTGCCGACCCTCACCCTCGCCCTGCAGGCCGATCTGTCGGGGCCCGGCAAGGCGACCGGCCAGGCCCACGAGCGGGGCATGCGCCTCGCCGTGGCCCGGCACAACGCCCGGACGGACTCCGCGTTCCGGCTGGCCCTGCGCGTCACCGACGACGGCGGGGCGGACACGGCGCGCGCCGCGCAGGCCGTCAAGGAGCTGGCCGCCGATCCCGCGGTCGTCGCGGTCACCGGCCCCACTTGGGACGCGGCGCTGCCCGGGGCGGCCGAGGCCTGCCTCGCCGCGGATCTCACCCTGCTGCTGGTTTCGGTGAGCGGCGCGAGCAACACGCAGGCCCAGTGGCGGACGCTGTGCTCCACCTGCCCCGCCGGTGACAGGCTCGCGGTCCCGGCGCTCTACTACCTGTCGCGGGTTCAGCCCTCGCACCGTACGGCCGTCGTGGAGGACACCGAAGCGGGAGAGTCCGCGTGGCAGCTCACCCGCGTCATGGAGCAGTCACCGCCGGCTCAGGGCACGGTGAGCGTGCACCGGATCCCGTCGGGCGGCTCGGACTTCGCCGCGGCCGTGCGCGACCTGATCCAGGCCCGTGCCGAGTCCGTCGTCTTCGCCGGCACCTCGCCGGAGCGTGCGGCCCGGCTGGCCCGGGCGCTGACCGAGGCCGGGTTCAAGGGGCCGCGCATCACCGTCCAGGACGCGATGGAGCCCGCGTTCCTCACCGCGGCCGGTGCGGCGGCCGAAGGCTGGCTGTTCAGCACCGTGTTCACGGACCCGTCGGCCGTGCCCGCGGCGGCCGAGTTCGTCGCCGCCCACCGCGCCGCGTACGGGGAGGCGCCCGCCCGCTGGACGACCGAGGCCTACGACTCCGTCGGGCTGCTGGCAACGGCCCTGACCAGCCTGGACGGGGAGGGGCGCGGCCGCTCGGGACTGTCCCGCCGGATCTTCCGTACGACGTACCAGGGCCTGGCCAAACCACTGGCCTTCGACGTCAACACCCACGCCCTGACGGGCGACCGGGGCTCCTATCTCTACCGCGCGGAATCGGGCGCGTTCCGATTCCTGGGCCCGTACCCGGACGTACTGAAGGCACCGTAACGGCCGCCACCGGCAGCAGAAATGCGTGGGACCCTGCCCGATATTCCTGGCAGGGTCCCACGTTCATTCGTCAGATCGCTTCCGGCAGATCCCAGTCGCCGGGGCGCTCACGCAATTGTGCGAGAGCCAGTGCGATGCATTCGCCGAGGCTGGTGGTCTCGGCGCGGATGAATCCCCGCTCGCCGAGCGCGGCGCCGGACAACACCACCGTCCAGGGGTCGCCGCCCTCCGCCATCCTCTCGTCGTCCACCTTCAAGATCACCGATACGCCGGCGCGCCCCAGCGCCTCCATGATTCCTTCGATGTTCATTCGGGCACCTTACTTCGCGAAGCCCCTGAGGGCTTCCGCGATCTCTCCGATGTCGTGCAGCTCTCCCTTGCCCACCCTGTCGATGACGCCTCGAAGGTCGGCAGAAGTCGGCCCACTCACCACGTTGTTGCGCCGCATCAATTCCTCGACGACGGCCTGCGCGGTCCGCTTGTTTCCGTTGTTGTACATGTGGCTGCCCGCGATGTCCCGGATCATGACGGCAGACTTCTCCCAGAAGCTGGCGTACCGACTGGCATTGATCATCGCGTTCTCCGGCGTGCCGCTCAGGAGCGTCTCGCCGCCGAAGCTCCGGTTGATCTCCCGGATCTCGTCGGGGCTGACCGGCACCTTGAAGCCACCGGTCTGGCAGTCGAAGTTGTGCACCAGTACCGGCGTGGCACCTGCGAGCACGTAGTAGGTGTGGAGATCGTTGACAGTCAGGTTGTACGCCGGCTGGAGGGTCTTCCAGTGCCGTACCCCGCTGATCTCCGCAGTGGTGCCGTCCGCGACGCGGAGGGTGTCACCCGCGTTCAGGTCGCCCGCGTTCGTCCACTTCCGGTCCTTCTCGGACCAGAAGGGGTGGTGGTCGGTGGCCGTGAGGGTTGCTCCACCGTGCGCGGCGTCGAGGGTGATGCCGGTGAAGTCGCGGTCGTCGGGGGTGTAGATCGTGTCGTCCACCCTGCGCGGACCGGTGATGCCGGTCGCCGGGTCGGTGGCACGGACCCAGTCGCCGACGGAGACCTGCTCGATCGGGCGCGAAGAACCGTCAGCCATGAGCACCGGCGTGCCCGCGGGGAAGCTGTGCTTGACGGTCTGGGATACCGCGCACTCGATGAGAGTCTTGGCCTTCCTGGCCTCGGCCATCTCGTCCAGGGCCTTGGCGCCCCACTTGAAGACCTTGACGACCTTGCCGACGGGGATCACACCGACGACGGCCAGGATGCAGCCGACCCACTCCGGATCCTCGATGCACCGCTGGATGTCGGCGCCGCCGACGATCTCCCAGACGATCTTCCCCACGATCTTCGCCACCGCGAGGTCGACGGTCCCGAAGAGGATCTCGTCAGGCTCGGCGCCCATCATGCACGGGGGCAGGCTGTCGCGGTTGACGGGGACGTAGCAGGTCTTCTTCTTCGTCTTCTTCGCGGCCTCGGCCTGCTTCTTGCGCTCCTCTTCCGCCAGGCGGCGTGCGGTGGCCTCTTCGGCCTCACGCTTCTTCTGGACCTCGGTCCATGCCTCGGCGGCGAAGGTCTTGGCCTCTTCCGCGCTCTTGCCCGCAGCGGTCGCCGACTGACGGGCGGCAGAGGCGGACTCGTTCGCCTTGGTGGCCGATTCGCGGGCGTACTTCGCGGAGAACTCTGCCTGGGCGGCGGATTCCTCGGCGGCGTCCGCGTCGCGGTCGGCGGCGGCTGCCGCGTTGCGGGCGGTGGCCGCGGAGTTCTTCGCCGCGGTGGCGCTGGCCTCGGCGGCGGTGGCGGACTTGTCGGCGTCCGAGGCGGACTTGGCCGCGGCTTCCGCCGACTTCTTGGCTTCGAGGGCTGCGGCGTCGGCCGCGTCCTTGGCCGCGTTGGCCTTGGCGGCGGCCTCGGCTGCCTTCCAGCGGTTCTCGTTGGCCTTGGCGGCGATGCCGATGGCCTCGGCGAGCAGGCGGTCGACCTGGTTCCTGTGGTGCTCGGTCAGCTTGTCCTTGCGGTCCGCCATGAACTGGCCCACCGCGACGAACTCGTGCAGCAGGTCGGCGGGACCCGCGAGAGCAACCTTGGCCGCCGCCTTGACCTCGGGGCCTCCCGTGTTGACGAGCTTGGAGGCGATGACCTGCTCGTCGCTGTTGCGCGCCGAGTACTGGCCGACCGCGAGGAAGGTGGCGAGCGCCTTGCCGCTGCCGTCGGCGAGGGCCTTCTTCGTGGCGTCCTTGACCCCCGGGCCGCCGAAGTTGTTGAACTTCGAGACCTCGACCGCCAGGTCGTCCGCACCGGCCGTGTACTGGCCGTTGGCGTAGAAGTCGGCGATCTGCTGCTCGCTGCCCGTCAGGGCGCCGGCCGCTGCCGTGCGCACCGATGGGTAGGGGCTCTGTCCGCTGAGCTGGAAGACGCGCTCGCGGATCTCGTCGCGACCGGCCTGCTTCCAACCGGTGCGCAGGTAGTCCAGGACTTCGGCGTCGGTGCCGGACAGCGCGGTGGCCGCGGTCTCGTGGCTCCACGGTCCGCGCAGCTTCATGGCCTTCATGGCCAGAGCACGGCCCTTGGCGGCGGTGGCCTTGATGTCCACGTCAGGCTTCGCAGCCTCGGCCGCCAGCGCCGTGGCGGTGCTGTCGAGGTTGATGCCCTCGAGCTGCTCGGAGGCCGAGGTCGAGACGTAGGCGTCAGTACGCGCCTTGCGGGACTTGGCGCGCTCGATGGCGGCCTCGGTCCGGGTCGCGAGTTCCGCGGCCTCGGTCTCCCGCGCGATCTTCACGACGTTCTTCGCCGTGGCGACCGCGGTGTCGGCGGCCTCGGCGGCCGTCTTGGCCGCGGCGGCGTGCTTGTTCGCCTCGGCGGCGGCGTTCGCGGCCTGACCTGCATGGGCGGCGGCCTCGTCGGCGGCGTCCGCCGCGGCACGGGCGTGCTTGGCCGCTGAGCGGGCCGCGTCACGGGCCTCGAAGGCCGCGTTCGCGGAACGCTGGGCCAGCGCGGAGGCCTGGTCGGCCGCCCGGTTGGCCGCATTGGCGTGGCGGCGGGCGTCGGCGGCGGCCTGGCGGGCCTCGGCCGAGGAGTTCCCGGCCTGGTCCGCGTAGTCGTTGGCCGACTCGGCGGCATCAGCCGCCGCGTTGGCGTTGTCGCCCGCGTTCTTGGAAGCAGTGGCCGCCAGTCCGGCGGCCAGAGAGGCCTTGCCGGCCTGCTCGGCGGCGAGCGCCGACGTCTCGACGAGACCGGCCGCCGCACGGGCGATGCCCGCGAGGTCCTTGGCCTTGGAGGCCTGCGTGGCGTCGTTACCCGCGGCGATGGCCGCGTTGTACGCGTCGTTGGCGGCGTTCGCCGCGTTGGCGGCCGCGGTCGCGGTCTGAGCAGCAGCCAGCGCGGCAATGCGCGCGGCACGGCTGGCGGCGTTCGCCGAGCTGATGGCCTGCTGGGCGGCGGAGGCGGCGGCGCGGGCCGCGTCGGCGGCCTGCTTGGCCTTGACCGCAGCGCGCGTGGCGTCGTTCTTGGCTGCGGCGGCCTCGTTGGCCGCCTTCTGCGCCGCCTCCTTCGCGAGCTGGGCCGCAGCGATGGCCTTGGCCGAAGCCTCCTCGGCCGCCTTCGTCGCGTCCTCGGCCTGAATACCGGCCTGCTTGGCGTCCTCCGTCAACTGCGCGACGGTCGCGTACTCCTGGTCCCGGTTACGAGCCGTGAACTGGCCGACCTCGAGGAACTCGACCATGTCGTCCTGAGTCCCGCGCAGGGCGACCTTCGCGGCCGCCTTCACGTTCGGACCACCCGAAGACGCCAGCTTCGAGACGGCAACCTCGTTGTCCATCTCGCGCGCCGCGTACTGGCCCTCGTCCAGGAACTTGGCGATGTCCTCCGGAGTGCCCTTCAGCGCGGCCTTGCCCGCGTCCTTGACCCCGTTGCCGCCCAGGTTGATGAGCCGCGAGACCTCGACCTGACGGTCCTCGTTCCGCGGAGCCCTCCACCCGTCCTTCAGGAAGGTGTCCAACTGCGCGGGCGTGCCCTTGAGCGCCTGCTTGGCCGCCGCCCGGACCGCCGGACCGCCGGAGTTGAAGACCCGGCTGGCGTCGACGTAGTCGTCGTCGTACTGGATGGCGTCCTTGCCGTCCAGGAACTTCTTGATGTCGGCGTCCGACCCGAGGAGCGCCCGCTCGGCGGCTTCCTTGATGCCGGCCCCGCCGGTCTTCCAGTACTCGACGACCAGCATGCGGTCGAAGGGAGCGAGAACCGGCTCGGCGTCGGCGGCCGCAGCGGGAAACGTCCCGAGCAGACCGGCCACCAGCGCCGCAGGCAGGACCAGACCACTGACGACGTACCGGCCGGATGTGCCCCGTGGCCTGCGTCGGCCGGAGCCGGGGCTCTGCGCCCCGCCGAAGAGTGTTCGCCGTCTCATGCCGTGAGTTCTCCTTGGATCGATGTCCGGCGGCCGCTCAGGCGCACGCGCATGACGGCCGCACCGCAATCGACTTCACACGAGATCGCCGGTGTGACCGAGGTTGGTTTGATGCGAGCGGCAGGTGCATGAGGCGTGCTCGGAGTAACTGCTTTGACGCGAGGCCGAGCCGCAGGCCCGGCCTCGCCGTGGGCCGGCTCGGCGATGACACCCCCGTGACCATCGCCGAGACGCCGCAGTTCAGTACGGCGGCGTCTCCCGGCCCCCCAGGACCGTATGCGTGAACCTCACGAAAATCAACCACGGTTGGACAATGACCAACCGTAGTTGATCTGCATGGTTTCAGCCACTAATGTCCTCGCTGACCGTCAGGACACCCCACTCATCGGTGTGTTCACTTTCAAAATCAAGGGCCGCGCACGTCTCCCGCCTCTTACCTGCACCAGGGGAACCCCATGGCGACCACCTGCGCTCGCAAAGCCCTGTTCACCGGTCTCGTCGGCACCGCCACCGCGCTCGCCGCGGCGGCCACGCTCGGTGTCGCGTACGCCGGACCGCAGTCCGCCGTCGAGGACTTCGCGTACCCGAACGCCGTACGCACCGACGACCTCGGCCAGTGGATCGCCACGACCGGCGAACCGCTGCTGATCCGGGCCGGCCAGGTCATCGCCTCGGGCAGCACGGGCCGGGGCAGCCGGGGCAGCTACTCCGCGACGGCGGGCTGAGGCTCCGTACCGTCCGCGGTGACCGCGGCGCGCGTCGGGCGCGCGGGCGGCAGGTCGGGCAGGGCCCGGGCCATACGGGTCATCAGGCCGCGGTCCTCGACCTCCGCCGCGCGCAGCGCCTGGGCGGCGCGGGAGCTCTGGTCCGCGCCGGCGGGCGACTTGCCGGTGCGGCCGGCGGCCGCCGCCTCGAACATGGCCGCGAGGCCGATCGCGACGGCGTCCCGTTCGTCCGCGCCCCGGGCCACGGCCTCCCGGTGGGCGGCCTCGCGTACGTCGTCGTCGCAGTACGCGCGCAGCCTGAGCATCCCGTCACGGATGTTGGTCAGGCGGTACATCAGCAGTTGCTCGGGGCTGGAATGCCAGGGCGTGGTGAGGAACATCTGCTTGCCGGGCCCGGTGGCGGGGGCGCCGACCAGCTCGCTCAGGGGCCTCAAGGTGGAGAAGGTCCGCCAGGGGCGCCAGACGCGCTCGATCAGCCAGGGTCCGAACACGGGCAGCAGGAAGCCGCACATGCAGACGCCCGCGTTGAGGGAAATGAAGGACCCGGCCATCCGGTTGAGCACATCCCAGTCGTGTCCCGCCCAGCGGGCGCCGACGGCGGTGAGCTTCACCACGCCGAAGACCACGTTGACGAGGAACCCGAACACCAGGAAGACGAGGCCGATTTGCAGCGAGCGGCCGGTCGTGGACACGGCGGCCTTGCGGGTCTCCCGGCTCATGTCGAGAGCCCACTTCCAGCACACGACCGTCGTGGCGAAGGCCGCCACGGTGTGCGCGAGCATGTAGAGGACCAGCATCTCGCGGATGAAGGGGGTGGTGGCGTAATAGGTGTCGAAGTCCAGCAGCCGCTCGACCGGCGCCTCTCCCGCGATGAAACAGCCGATGATGGCCACGATCACGAGGCCGTAGGCCAACACCCAGGCCTGCACGCGGCGCCGCGAACGCGTCTCGACGCGGGAGTCCTCGCGCCAGTTCTCCACCAGCACCAGGCAGGCGCAGGAGTAGGCGCACAGGATGCAGTAGACGAACGGCGCCGAGAAGTTGCTCACGCCGGTGAACCGGTTGACGAACACGATGGTCGGCGGCGCCGAGAAGGCGAAAGCGGCGCAGGCCATCGCGAGCAGCGCGTTCACCGCGCGGACCATGGGGCTGCGCCAACCCCTCACCAGGGCCGGCAGTTTCGCCAACAGCACGACGCCCAACGCGACCGCGGGCACGTAATAGTTGACCCCTTCCCCCATGATCAGCCTTCCGCACGCTGTGCAACCGGACGCATCGGTCGAATGCGTCGCCCCCCTGCGAGCGAGACAGTAATGATCTCGCCAAGAGTTGGCAAACGGGGGAAGGCGTTATCAACCGTAACGGGTCGGGCGAATCAACCGCCTTGGCCGCGGCCTCGCGTGCGCAGGTGTGCAAGTGTCACGAACGAGTCCGAGAACAATCAACTACAGTTGAACAGTGCTCACGCGCGGTTGATTGATACGAGTTCAGCCGCTACCGTCTCCCCCGGAAGATCAAACCCGCGGGACCACCCTCAGTGCTGCGCCCGTGGTGTGAGACGGCGCATCCGGGAGCTGCCTCCCAAGCCGCGAGGATCTCTCACCAGGCTCGAATCCCCACCGGATCGAGCCTCTTGAACGACCACATCGAATCTGTTCCAGGGGCCGCGCACCGCGCACGGCCCTTCCTGCACCATGGGGGATGTAAAAATGGCGACCACCCGCGCTCGCAAGGCACTGTTCACCGGTCTCGTCGGCACCGCCACCGCGCTCGCCGCGGCGGCCACGCTCGGTGTCGCGTACGCCGGACCGCAGTCCGCCGCCGCGGCGGCCGGCACCGAAATGCCGACCGCCGTCGAGGACTTCGCGTACCCGAACGCCGCGAAGATCCAGGCCGAGCAGCAGATCGTCCTCAAGCGCGGTGACGGCCACATCACCCTCACCACCTGCGACGGCGCCCCCGACATCACCATCAAGTCCCGCACCGGGCAGAAGCTGTACTGCTTCGACGTCAACGCCCCCAAGGGCTACGTGGCCCTCGAACTCCCCGACGCCTTCGGCATCTGGACCGAGGCGTTCCCCGTCAAGGCCACCATCACCGCCAACGGCACCGACAAGACCGTCATCGACGCCCCCGCCAACGACTACAAGCCCTTCGGCGAGGCCGGCGACACCGGCGAGCGCTCCATCCTCCTCGAACTCCGCGTCACCGGCTGACCACCGGTTCCACACCCCCACGCCGACCCACGTTCGTAAGGAAGCTCACCCATGTCTGCACTCCGTCCCCGCGCCAAGCGGATGACCGGCCTGATCGTCGGCGCGACCACCGTGACGGCCGGCCTGTTCTCGGCCGGTGTCGCCCAGGCCGTCTCCGGGCCCGAGGCCACGGCGGGGCAGTACGCCGCCACCGTGAAGCTGGTCCTCGGCGACGAGGCCAACAGCCGCGGCTGCTCCGGCACGCTGATCGACTCGTACTGGCTCGCCACCGCCGCCTCCTGCTTCGCCACCACGCCCGGTGAGCAGGTCCCGGCCGGCAAGCCCGCGCTGAAGACCACCGCCACCCTGAGCGACGGGCGGGCCATCGAGGTCACCGAGCTCGCCCCGCGTACCGACCGCGACCTGGTGCTGGCGCGCCTGGCCGCCCCGGCCACCGGCATCGCCGGCGTCAAGCGCGCCGGCGCCGCTCCGGCGGCCGGCGTCGACCTGACGGCGGCAGGGTTCGGCCGCACGAAGACCGAGTGGGTCCCCGGCAAGCTGCACACCGGCACCTTCACCACCAACACCACCGATGCCACCACCCTCAGCATCACCGGCAAGGGCACCGACGTCCTCTGCAAGGGCGACACCGGCGGCCCGCTGCTGAACGCCAAGGGTGAGCTCGTCGGCATCAACAGCAAGTCCTGGCAGGGTGGTTGCCTCGCGACCGACGCCGCCGAGACCCGCACCGGCGCCGTCTCGGTACGCACCGACGACCTCGGCGGCTGGATCGACCAGGTCCGCACCCTGGCCGCCGGCTGGAAGACCGAAACCCTCGTCCAGGCCGGCAACACCCTCTACCAGGGCATCCGTCTGGCCGGTGGCGACTGGACGGGCTTCACCGACGTCCAGACCAAGGCCGGTGACATCGGCGGCATCCGTACCGCCGCGTCCGCCGGCATCAACGGCGACACCCACGTCGTGGCCCTGGCCAACGACGGCACCCTGCGCCACACCATCCGCAAGGCGGACGGCACTTGGACGAACTTCGGTGACATCGGCGCCGTCGCCGGCGTCCTTGGCAGCGTCACCCAGGTCTCCGCGGTCTCCATCGGCAGCGACCTGCACGTGATCGTCGTCGCCAACGGCAAGGTGTTCCACACCATGCGCACCGGCGCCGGCCACTGGTCCTCCTTCGGCGACCTCTCCGCCGTCGCCGGCCCGATCGGCACCGTCACCGCCGCGGCCACCGCGAGCGCCGGCGGCCAGCTCCAGGTCACCACCGTCACCGGCGGCAAGGTCTTCCACACCATCCGCAACACCGCGGGTCAGTGGGGCGTCTGGGGCAACGTCGCGCAGGCCGCCGGTGCCACCGGCCCCATCACCTCCGTGACCATGGCCGGCGCCGGCAGCGACGCCCACATCGTCGTCGCCACCGACAACGGCACCCGCCAGTACCACGCGATCCGCAAGGGCAGCGGCACCTGGGAGGCGTTCGCCGAGCTGAAGGACGTCCTCGGCACCGTCACCGCCAAGTCCCTCGCGGCGGCGACCGTCGACGGCGAGCTCCAGCTGGCGGTCACCACGGCCGACGGCCGGGTGCTCCACACCGTCCGCCACATCGACCGCACCTGGAACACCCCGGGCGCGGTCACCCTTCAGGGCGTCACCGCGGCACCCGGTGCGATCACCATCACCGGCACGCTCTGACACTCCGCTCCCGCGACGGTGTCAGCGATCTGTTCACCGTCGCGGGCGGCACCCTCAGCGTACGGACGGGCTCCGAGCCCGGCTTGTTCCCCGAGGCGAAGGCCCTCACCACCGGGTGGAACTTCACCGCGGCCGTCGCCGCCGACTTCACCGGTGACGGCCAACAGCGACCTCACCGCCCGCGACGAGTCCGGTCTCCTGCGGCCCTGGATCGGCGAGAGCAACGGCGCGTCAGCCGCGCCGTCACGCCCGGCACATAGGTCTCCGCACACCACTACCGGCCCCGGGCTCCCGGCCCCGCAGTGCCGAACGGCGCTGCGGGGCCGGTCCGCAGCCCTGCCTCCATCCGAACTTAAGGAAGACCATGTCTCTTCTCGGTCCGCGCTCCGCGCGGATGACCGGCCTCCTCGTCACCGCCACCGCGGTGGCGGGCGGCCTCATCTCGGCCGGCTCCGCCCAGGCTCTCACGGGCCCCGAGGCGCCGGGCGGCCAGTACGCCTACGCCGCGAAGCTGAGCATCGGCGACGAAGCCAACAGCCGTGCCTGCACCGCGACTCTGGTGAACGCGCGCTGGGTGCTCACCGCCGCCGCCTGCCTCACCGCCAAGCCCGGTGACGCGATCACCGCCGGGCAGCCCGCGCTGAAGACGACCGCCACCTTCGCCGGCGGCCAGACCCGCGAGATCGTCGAGGTCTCCGCGAGCGCCGCCGACCGCGACCTGGTCCTGGCCCGCCTCAGCAGCGCCGTCACGGACATCGCCCCGGTCAAGCGGGCCGCCTCCGCCCCCGCCGCCGGCACCGACCTGACCTCTGCCGGGTTCGGGCGCACGAAGACCGAGTGGGTCCCCGGCAAGCTCCACACCGGCACCTTCACCACCAACACCACCGACGCCACCACCCTCAGCGTCACCGGCAAGGGCACCGACGCCCTCTGCAAGGGCGACACCGGCGGCCCGCTCCTCAACGCGGCCGGTGAACTCGTCGGCATCAACAGCAGGTCCTGGCAGGGCGGCTGCCTCGGCACCGACGCCGCCGAGACCCGTACCAGCGCCGTCTCCGCCCGTACCGACAACTTCGGCCAGTGGATCGACCAGACCGTCGCGCCGCGCAACGGTTCGCAGGTCTCCGTGCTCGCCGGTGGCGGCGGCACGATGTGGAGCCAGTCCGGGGACCTCGGATACGGGGAGTACGGAGAGGGCTGGGGCAAGGTCGACGGCCAGAACATCTCCCGTGTGACGAGCGCGCGCTCGGGCGAGTACCTGCGCGTGTACGGCATCGCCGGCGGCAAGGTCTACGGCCGCGACCTCAACACCCGTACGAACCAGTGGACCGTCTGGGGCGAGATCCCCGGCGGCGCGGCCGGCACGCGGGACATCACCGCCTCGATCGTCAACAACGTCGTGTACCTCCAGATCGCCGGTGCCGACGGCTCGCTGCACACCCAGGTCGGCGACTACAACGCCGGCCGCTGGAACAACGTGTGGACCCAGGTCGCCGCATCCGGCCTGACCAACGTCACCAGCGTCTCGGTCGGGAAGAGCGTGCGCCTGTTCGCCGTCGCCGACGGCAAGGTCTACGGCCGCGACCTCAACACCCAGAACGGCTCCTGGACCGGCTGGGGCGAGCTGCCCGGCGGCGCCGTCGGCGTCAAGGACATCGCCGCCAGCCTCGTCGGCAACAACGTCGAACTCCAGATCATCGGCGCGGACGGCGCCGTCTGGATGCAGTACGGCAACTACGACGCCGGCCACTGGAACGACGTCTGGACCCGGGCCGGCGGCAGCGACCTCACCCGCCTGAGCAGCAGCCCCGTCGGGAAGAGCGTCCACGTCTACGCGGTCGGCGCTTCCGGCAAGGTCCTGAACGCCACGCTCGAAAGCGGCCCCGGCACGTGGACGGCGTGGAAGGAGCTCCCGGGCGGCCTCGCGGGCACGGCCGACGTCAGTGCCTCGGCGCTCGCGGCGCCTACCAAGGTCAACGTGGCGGCGGGCAGCCAGAGCACCCTCTGGAGCCAGAACGGCGACCTCGCCACCGGTTCCTTCGACGCCAAGTGGGCCCAGGTCGGCGGCGTCGAAGTCACCCGTCTGACCAGCGTCACCGTCGAGAACTACGTCCGTTACTACGGCATCGCCGGCGGCAAGGTCTACGGCCGCGACCTCAACACCAGTACGAACCAGTGGACCAACTGGAGCGAGATCCCCGGCGGCGCCGCGGGCGCCAGGGACATCACCGCCGCGATCGTCAACAACGTCGTGTACCTGCAGATCGCCGGCTCCGGCGGCTCGCTGCACACGCAGGTCGGCGACTACAACGCGGGCCGCTGGAACACCACCTGGGGCGACGTCTCCGCGTCCGGCCTGACCAGCGTGACCAGCGTCGCGGCCGGTGGGAGCGTACGCCTGTACGCCGTCGCCGACGGCAAGGTCTACGGCCGCGACCTCAACACCCAGAACGGCTCCTGGACCGGCTGGGGCGAGCTGCCCGGCGGCGCCGTCGGCGTCAAGGACATCGCCGCCAGCCTCGTCGGCAACAACGTCGAGCTCCAGATCGTCGGCGCCAACAGTGGCCTGTGGATCCAGTACGGCAACTACAACACCGGCCGCTGGAACGACGCCTGGGCCGACGCCGGCGGCACCGGCCTCAGCCGGGTGACCAGCACCGCGTCGGGCAAGAACGTGCACGTCTACACGGTCGGCGCCGCCGGCAAGGTCCAGGGCTCGATCCTCGAGAGCGGCCCCGGCACGTGGACGGCCTGGAAGGAACTCCCGGGCGGCCTCGCGGGCACGGCCGACGTCACCGCCACCACCAGCAAGTAGCGCCGAGCAGAACGGCCCCGCCCACCCAGGACGAACATCTCCGGCGGGCGGGGCGGTTCAGCAGGTGACCGGACCCACAGGGGTGTCGTGCCGATCAGGTCGGACCGGGGTGCGCTCCGGCAGGTCCGCCCGGTCGGGGGCGGTCGGCAGGGCCCGGGAGATCGCGACCAGCAGGCCGCGGTACTGGGCTTCGGCCGAGCGCAGGGCGACCGCGGCGAGGACGCTCTGGTCCTCATCGGCCGGGGACTCCCGCGCGCGGTCGTGCGCCGCCGCCTTGAACATGGCGGCGAGCCCCAGGGCCACGGCCTCGCGCTCCTCGAAGCCGTCCTCCTTCGCCCGGCGATGCGCGAGCCGGCGTACCTCGTCCGTGCAGTAGGCGCACAGTTCCAGCATCCAGTCGTGGATGTTGGTCATCCGGTACACGAGCAGCTGTTCCGGGCCGGAGTACCAGGGCGTGGTGAGCAGCACCCTGTTGCTGGAAGCGGCGGCCTGGTGCCGGACGAGGCGCCACAGCGGCCTCAGGGCGATGACGGTCAGGAACGGCTGCCAGACCCGCTCGATCAGCCGGGGGCCGAAGACCGGTACGAGAAATCCGAAGCCGATCATCACCCCGCTGATCGAGATGAAGGGTGCCACGCTGTCGTTGAGGGCGTCCCAGTCCCGGTCGGCCCAGCGGGCGACGATGGCGGTGAGTTTGAAGCCTCCGAAGATGATGTTGGCCAGGGAGGCGAGGACGAGGACGAGCAGCCCGACCCGCAGCGAACCGTCGACCGGGGTCCTTCCCTCCCTCCCCTTGTTGCTGCTGATGTCCAGGGTCCAGTCCCAGCAGACCACCGTCGTGGCCAGGGCGGCCACGACATAGGCGAGCAGGTAGAGGACGAGCATCTCGCGGATGAAGGGGGTGGTGGCGTAGTAGGTGTCGAAGTCCCGCGGCCGCTCGACCGGCACCTCCCCCAGGCTGAACAGGCCGACGATGGCCGCGATCACGAGGCAGCAGCCCAGGATCCAGCCGCGTACGCGCTGTCGTGTGCCGGTGTCCGCCCTCGAGTCCCCTCGCCAGTGCTCCGTGAGCACCAGGCAGGCACAGGAGTACGCGGTGAGGATGCAGTGGACGAGGAGGGCCGAGAGGTTGCTGATCCCGCTGAGCCGGTTGACCAGGCTGACGGTGGGTGGGGCGGAGAAGACGAAACCCGCGCACGGAAGGAAGATCACGAAGTTCACCGTGCGGACCATCGGGCTGCGCCACCCTCTGAGGAGGGCGGGCAGTTTCGCCAACAGGGCCACGCCCAACACGGCTGCGGGTATGTAGTAGTTGACGCCTTCTTGCACGGTCAGCCTTCCAGCGATGCCCAGATGCGGCCCGCCACGCCGCCTTGGGGCGTACTGCTGTGTGTCCCTTCCAGATAGGGACGGAACTTGGCCGCCAGCAGGCGGCCGAACTTCTCCGCGCGCCGTTCCTCGTCGAGGTCGGCGTCCGTACGCGCGGCGACGTACGCGACCGCGTCGCCGATGCTCCACCGGTCTCCGAGCATGCGTGCCGCGGCGGCTGCCCCGGCTCCGCTGCCGTGATGACCGCAGCGTCCTTCCTTGCGGTGCCACAGCTCGTGTCCCAGGATCACGATCTGGTGCAACGGCGAGGTGTTCGCCTCCACCGCGATGAGGTCGTAGTCGCCCATGTCGAGCCAGAGTCCGCTGACCGTGTCGGTCGGGAACGACTCCATCATCAGGCGGACTTCGCGTCCACTGCTCTCGGTCAGATACGCACAGATCGCCTGAAACAGGTCCCGCGGTGAATCCGGGATCGGCTGCACCACCCCCGTGAACAGCTCGTCTCGATGCCGCTTCATATCGCGGGAGATGCCCACCGCGTCCCACCCGTCTTTCCCCACCGGACGCACCAGTTTCCCCCTGATGCGTCGTGTTCCTTGCTCACCCGCCGACAGGCCGCGGCTCCCCCGAACCGCGGCTCCCTGTCAATCCTGTCCCACAGACCCGTCCGCGGCGGCCCGGGCCTCACGCGCCCGCTCCTCGCGCGACCGCCGGGCAACCGATTCGATCAGGGCGATGATGGGCTGCGCGGTGTCGTCGGGTACGTCGGCCAGCGCGCGGGCAGCGTAGCCGACGACTCCGAGCTCGGAGGAGAGGTATGCCGCCGGGTCGGTGCTCTTCAGGCGCTGGAGGTCTTGGTCCTGCTGCTCGACGGTCCGTTCGAGCAGGTCTTTGTGGATCTTTTGCAGGACCCGGTCCAGGGCCTCGGCGGGCGGGGCCACCAGGAACTCGATCTTCTCGCCGAAGAAGCCCGCGATCCCGGCCGCGTGATCGAGGTTCGGGGCCTTGCCTGTCTTGATCATCTTGTCGAGCCACTGCGCGCTGGTGCCCGCGCCGGCCGCGATCTCCGCCAGCGAGTACACCCGTCGGCTGCCGTCCGGGGAGGTGCGCAGCCGTGTGGCGCGCAGGAAGAGGATCCGGTCGACCACTTGGCGGTGGCGCTCCTCCACCGGATCCGGTGCGGGCGCACCGGCCGTGACGCGCGGCACCCGCTCTCCGCGGAGCAGCGCCTCCACGTCCGCGACGGGCAGACCCGACGCGAACGACAGCCCGGCCTCGCCTTCGACCCGCAGCACGTCCGCGCGGTCGAGCCCCGCGCGCTCGAGCAGCGGGACGATGCGCTTGACGGTCTCGACCGGGTCCGCGAAGGGCTTCTCACTCACGCATACTCCCGCTGGACTCTGGCCTGGTTGCGAACGCTCCTGCGCACGCGACAGTAACCACTCCGCCAAGGGTAAGCAACCAAGGATTATGTCCGATCAGCTTTGGTTGAAGGGAATTGGACGCGAAGGCCGTGAGTATGACCGAATGGTCACAGGTTGCAACGGGAGGAACGGCGCGGGTGGGCGCGGCATCTATCCCGTCGGCGGGGTGCGCTTCGGCGTGCCCGCCGGACGGAATCGTGGAGAGCCGGCGGACGGCCGCCGGATGTGAACAGCAAGGCGGCGCAGGGATGAAAGCGGTACCGGTGACGGGTGGCCCCTCCGAGACTTCGGAGACCGGGGCAACGGCCGAACGCAAGCCAGAGGCGGCAGTGGCCGCGGATCCCGGGGCGGATCCCGGGGCGGATCCCGGGGCCGGGTGTGCGGGCGAGGCCGGGGGTGTGGGCGAGGCCGAGGCCGGGACCAACGCCGCGGCTGGGGCCGGGGCCACGAGTGGGACCGATACCGGTCCCGGGACGAACGCCGAGGGCGAGGCTGAGACCGGAACCGGGACAAACGCCGAGGCCGGTGCCGAGACCGAGACCGACACCAAGGCTGAGAGCGACGCCGAGCCCGAGGGCGAAGCCGGTACCGGGACCGAAGCCGAGGGCAACAGCAAGCCCGAAGCCGGTGCTGTGGCCGAGGCCGGTGCCGAGGGCGAGGCCGAGGGCGAGGGCGAGGGCGAGGGCGAGGCCGAGGGCGAGAGCCAGGCCGGGACCAAGACCGAGGGCGACGCCGCGACCACGACCGGGACGAACGCCGAAGGCGAGACCGAGACCGAGGCCGAGGCCGGTGCCGTGGCCGAGGCCGGTGCCGGTGCCGAGGCCGAGGTCGAGGTCGAGGTCGAGGTCGAGGGCGAGGGCGAGACCGGGACGGACGCCGGGACTGAGGGCGAGGCCGGTACCGAGGGCAAGGGCGAGAGCGAGACCAAGACCGAGGCCGGTACCGAGGGCGAGGGCGAGGCTGGGGCCAGGACCGGGGCCGGGGGTGACCCTGGAGTTGAGGTTGAGGCCGGGGGTGTCCGCGCGGTGCCGGAGGCGGATGCCGAGCGGACGAGCCGGTTCGTGGCGCTGAAGCCGCTCGACAGCCCCGCACCCACCGCCCCGGCAGAGCCGGAGCGGCCGCAGCGGCCCGAGCCCGCTGTGGTGGAGCCGACCCGGGAGGCCCCGCTCCCCCCGCTGGACCTGCTGGCCGAGCTCACCAACACCGCTCCCCCGCCGGAGACACCGCGGCGGACGCTGACGCGCCGGGTCAAGGTGTGGACGCCGATCCTGCTGCTGCTCGCCGCCGCCTTCACCGGCGTCCAGCTGGCGCGGCCCCTGCCCGCGCCGGACGTCGTGTCCGCCGAGTCGGTCCACACCCTCGACGGCGCCCTCTCGCTGCCGTGGCCCGCCCAGGGCCAGGGCGCCATCCGCATCCCCGGCTCCGGCGACATCGGCACGTTCGGCGAGCAGAAGCCGGTGCCGACGGCCAGTGTGGCCAAGGTGATGACGGCGTACGTGATCCTCAAGGATCACCCGCTGGGCAAGGCCGAGGCGGGCCCGCAGATCACGATCGACGCCAAGGCCGTGGCCGACGGCACCTCCGAGAACGAGTCCCGGGTGAAGGGACTGGTCGAGGGGACGAAGTACAGCCAGCAGGACATGCTCAAGATGCTGATGATCCCCTCGGGCAACAACATCGCCCGGCTGCTGGCCCGGTGGGACGCCGGCAGCGGTTCCGAGGCGCCCTTCGTCGCGAAGATGAACGCCGCGGCCGCGGAACTCGGCATGAAGGACACCACGTACACGGACCCCAGCGGTCTGGACGCGGGCACCGTCAGCACCGCCGTGGACCAGCTGAAACTCGCCGAGGCCGTCATGAAGTCCGACGCGTTCCGCGCGGTCGTCTCGCTGCAGAGCGCCACCATCCCCGGGCTGCCCGAGCAGCTCGTCAACAACAACAGTCTGCTCGCGGAGCGCGGCCTGAGCGTCATGGGGATCAAGACCGGTTCGAGCACGCCCGCCGGCGGAGCGCTGATGTGGGCCTCGTACAAGAGCGTCGGCGACGACACTCCTCTGATCCTCGGCACCCTGATGGAACAGCGGGCCGAGGGCGCCGACCCCAATGCCCTGCGCAGCCTCGCCCTCGTGCTGGCGAACAGCAAGAAGGTCATCGAGTCGGTCCGCCAGGGGCTCACCTCGGCCCCCGTCATCCGCCAGGGACAGGTCGTGGGGTACGTGGACGACAAGCTCGGCGGCCGCGCGCCGCTGGTGGCCGCCAAGGACCTGAACGTGGCCGGGGTACCGGGCCAGCAGCTGCGGGTTTCCCTCAAGGCCGGCGCGACGCCGGTGCCGCACTCCGCGAAGGCCGGCGCCGAGATCGGCGTACTGACGGTCGGCGACGGGGAGGGGGCCAAGAGCGTGCCGGTGGTGGTGCGGGACGGCCTGCCGGAGCCCTCGTTCGGCGCCCGGCTCACCCGGCTCGGCTGAGGCGGGGACGGGACCTCGCCCGCGGCCCCCTCAGCGCATGACGCGCGGCAGACGCAGGCTGAGGAGGGCCGTCAGGGCGATCAGTCCGAGCTGGACCAGCAGGGTCACGGCGAGGGCGTCCCGCATGCCCGTCGACGGGATCAGGGCGAGGAAGAGGCTGCCCAGGGTCGCGACGCCCAGGGCGAGGGCCGACTGCTGGGTGGTGATCATGACTCCGCCGCCCACCCCGGCCCGGTCGGCCGGTACGTCCGAGAGCATCAGCCGCATCAGCACCGGCAGTTGGAGCCCCTGGCCGAGGCCGGCGACGGCGACGCCGGGGGCGAGTGCGGCGAGCCCGAGGTCCGGCCAGTCGCGCCGGACGGTGAACAGGATCAGGGCCACGCCCACGCCCTGGAGCACGCTCCCCGCGGTGACGACGCGGCTGCCGTAACGGCCGACCAGGCGCGGGCCGGCGAGCGAGGCCGCGAAGAAGGCGGCGGCCATCGGCACCAGGGCGAGTCCGGCCGTCACCGGACCCATGCGCAGACCCTGTTGCAGGGCAACGGCCATCACGAACATGAATCCGCTGAAGCCGATCGAGAACGGCATCACCAACACCAGTCCGCGCCGCAGCGATTCCAGGCGCAGCAGGCTCGGCGGCACCAGCGGGGTACGGCCGAGCCGGTCGGCGCGGTGCTCGGTGCGGTAGAAGGCCACGGCGGCGAGCGGGAAGACGGCGAGCGACACCCACGTCCACAGCGGCCAGCCGGTGGCCCGGCCCTCGGTCAGCGGCAGCAGCAGGGATACGAGCGACAGCGCGAGCAGCAGCGTGCCCGGTACGTCGACGGAGGCCGGGCGCTCCGAGCGGGTCTCGGGGACGGAGCGGACGGCGAGCACCAGCCCGAAGATCGCGACGGGGACGTTCACCAGGAACACCGAGCGCCAGCCGAAGCCGGCGACGTCGGCGGCGACCAGGACACCGCCCAGGATCTGCCCGAACACCATGGACAGCCCCGCGGTGGCGCCGTAGAGGCTCATCGCCCGTGCCCGGCGGGGGCCCTGGGTGGTGGCCTGGATGGTGGCGAGCACCTGGGGCAGCATCAGCGCGGCGGCGGCTCCCTGGGCCACCCGTGCGCCGACCAGCGTCCAGGCGGTGGGGGCCAGGCCACAGGCGAGCGAGGTCAGGCCGAAGGCGGCCATGCCGATCAGGAAGAGCCTGCGGCGGCCGGCCATGTCGCCGAGGCGGCCGCCGAGCACCAGCAGTACCGCGTAGGCGACTCCGTAGCCGCCGACGACCAGCTCCAGCATGGCGGGCCCTGCGGCGAGGTCGCTGTCTATGGCGGGCAGCGCGACGTTGACGATGAAGAAGTCGATCAGCGGGAGGGCGGCGCCCAGCAGCACGGTGAACAGCCCGAGGGAACCCAGCACCGCTCCGTGGCGGATGACGGGGACCTGGCCGGTGCCGGTCCCGGTGCCGGTGTCAGTTCCTGGGCCGGTGCCGGTGCCGGTGCGGGTGCGGGCCGACGGGGACGAGTGGGGCGTGGCGATGGTTGTTTTGCTCACGAAGCGAAACGATCCTCCCACCCTCAGCCTGGTACCAGAGTCTTCTTATCCTGGTATCAGGAGTACCTGGCATCCGGCTGAGCGGTGCGGCACCCTGGATCCATGACCACTGTGGCTCCTGAGAGCGACGTACGCCGGCACGAGCTGGCGGAATTCCTGCGCAGCCGCCGTGAGCGGATCACTCCCGAGCAGGTCGGGCTCGTACGGGGCCGCCGTCGTCGTACGCCCGGGCTGCGCCGCGAGGAGGTCGCGCAGCTCTCCGCCGTCGGCGTCACCTGGTACACCTGGCTGGAGCAGGCCCGGGAGATCCAGGTGTCCCCGCAGGTGCTGGACGCCTTGGCGCGCGCCCTGCTGCTGGACGCCAGCGAGCGTACGCACCTGTTCTCGCTGGCCGCCGCCCTGGACCCGGCCCCGCACACGCAGTGCCCGAGCGTGACCCCGGCGCTGCGGGCGATGCTCGACCAGCTGGACCCGCTGCCGGCCTGCGTCCAGAACAGCCGCTACGACATCCTCGCGTACAACACGACGTACGGAAGGCTGCTGTGCGATCTGGACAAGGTGCGGCCCGAGGACCGCAACTGCATGTGGCTGGCGTTCACCGACCCGGACTGGCAGGCGGCCGTGGTCGACATGCCGGATGCGCGGCGGTTGATGGCGGCCAAGTTCCGGGCCGCGATGGCCGAGCACCTGGCCGAGCCCGCCTGGAAGACGCTGCTGGCGCGGCTGGAGTCGGCGTCGGCGGAGTTCCGTGAGGTGTGGGCCCGGCACGAGGTGGTCGACCAGGGCGGGAAGGTGAAGTACATCCGCAATGCCCATGTGGGTCTGCTGCACGTGGAGCACACCAATCTGTGGCTGGGGCCGGCGGCTGGTCCGCGGCTGATGACGTACGTCCCGCTGGACGCGGAGACGCGCGAGCGTCTGGAGCGCCTGCGGGACCTGTCGCCCGCGGCGGTCTGACCCTCCGCGGCCTGACGCCTCCGCGGTCCGACGCCCCCGCGCCCGGGTCCGCTCCGGGCTGCCCTGAACTCGTCTTGACTGCGGGCGGCCGGGCCGAAAGCACCTCGGCGGACCCGGGGCACGGGTGACGATGACGGCCACCCCGTACTTCCTGATCCGACAGGAGCGCGCCTGTGACCAACCCCGCCGAGCCCGTCGACCCCTTCCTCCCGTCCCCGCTGCACGACCTGATGTTCGGCCACATCCACTCCGCCGCCCTGCGGGCCGTGGTCGTCCACCGGATCCCCGACCACCTCTCCGAAGGCCCGCGCACCGCCGAGGACCTCGCCTCCCGTACCGGCACGGACGCGGGCGCCCTGCGGCGCGTCCTGCGGCTGCTCGCGAGCCGCGGCCTCTTCCTCGAGGACGACCGGGGCGCCTTCCGGCTGGAGGAGGACGGGCAGCCGCTGCGGACCGACGTGCCGGGGTCCCAGCACGCCGGCGTGGTGATGATCACGGACCCGATGTTCGCGCGGTCCGCACCCCGGCTCCAGGACACCCTGCACACCGGGCAGCCGTCCTTCGACCTCGTCTACGGCATGCCGTTCTTCGAGCACCTGCAGAAGTCCCCCGAGGACCGGGCCACCTTCGACAGCGGCATGGCGGCGTTCTCCGGCGCCGAGGACGAACTGGTCGCGCAGAGCTACGCGTTCCCGGCGGACGCCCTGGTGATCGACGTGGGCGGCGGTCGCGGCGGGCTGCTCGGCGCCGTGCTGAGCCAGGAGCCGTCCCTGGCCGGCGTGCTCTTCGACCAGTCGGCCACCGTGGCCGAGCACGTCCTGGACCGGCCCGGACTCACCGGGCGGTGGCGGACCGAGGGGGGCGACTTCTTCACCGCCGTGCCGTCCGGCGGCGACTTCTACCTGCTCAAGCACATCCTGCACGACTGGAACGACGAGGACGGCCTGCGCATCCTCGGCTCGATCCGCCGGGCGGCGGACACCGGCGCCCGGCTGCTCGTCGTGGACTCCGTACTGCCGGGGAACAGTGCGCCGCACCCCGCGCTGGAGCTGGACATCGTCATGCTGATGGCCCTGAAGGGCCGCGAGCGCACCGCCGCCGAATTCGAGTCGCTGCTGGACCGGGCGGGCTTCCGGCTCCAGCGGATCCTGCCTACTCCGGGCCTTCCCGCGATCATCGAGGCCGTCGCGGTGTAGATCGACGCCGCTCGTCGCCGCTCGACGCCGCTCGACTCAGGTCGTCCGTTCCGCGCGACCAGGAGTCGACCGGGCAGGGGTGCACAAGCGTTTACCCTGGGGTGAACGCTTGTGCACCCCTGCCCGTATCGGCGTCTGGAGCCTCATGAACCCAGCGATACCCGCGCGGCCGACCTTCGTCGTGCCCGTCCTCGCCTTCTGCGGCGTCGTGGTCGCCGTCATGCAGACCCTGGTCGTCCCCCTGCTGCCCCACGTCCCGGAGCTCACGGGCAGCACCCCGGCGGCCGCGGGCTGGCTGGTCACCGTCACCCTGCTGACCGGCGCGGTCTTCACCCCCGTCCTCGGCCGGGTCGGCGACCTGTACGGCAAGCGCCGGGTGCTCCTCGCCTCGCTCTGGGTGCTGACCGCCGGCTCGGTCCTGTGCGCCGTCAGCTCCGACATCGGCGTACTCATCACGGGCCGCGCCCTGCAGGGGGCCGCGCTCGCCGTCATCCCCCTCGGGATCAGCATCATCCGCGACGAGCTCCCGGCCGAGCGCGTCCTGCCGTCGATCGCGCTGATGAGCTCCTCGCTCGGCATCGGCGCCGCCGTGGGGCTGCCCGTGGCCGCTCTGGTCGTCGAACACTTCGACTGGCACACGATGTTCTGGGCCTCCGCCGGACTGGGCCTGCTGGACGTGCTGCTCGTGCTCTGGATCGCCCCTGTCTACGACACGTCGTCGCGGAGGGCGCCGGGACGGTTCGACACCGTGGGCGCGCTGGGGCTCGCCGCCACTCTCGTCGGCCTGCTGCTGGTGATCACCCAGGGCCCGGAGTGGGGCGGGGCCGCGCCGCGCACGCTCGGCCTGCTCGCCGGATCCGTCCTGGTCGGCCTGGTCTGGGGCCGCTACGAGCTCCGCCACTCCTCCCCCATGGTCGACCTGCGGGTGTCCGCCCGGCCGGCGGTGCTGCTCGCCAACGTCGCCGCCCTCCTCATCGGCTTCGCCTTCTACGCCAACTCCCTGGTCACCGCGCAGCTCGTCCAGGAACCGGTCGCGACCGGCTACGGACTCGGCGCGTCCATCGTGGAGAGCGGCCTGTGCATGCTGCCGGGCGGGCTGGCGATGGTCGCCCTGTCCCCGGTGTCGGCGCGGCTCTCCGCCCGGTACGGGCCCCGGACGGCGCTCGCGGTCGCCGCCGCCGTCATGGCCGCCGGGTACGTCGTACGGTTCTTCACCAGCCACAGCCTCTGGCCGATCGTCGCCGGGGCCACGGTGGTCGCCTCGGGCACGGCCATCGCGTACTCGGCGCTGCCCGCGCTCGTCATGCAGGCCGCGCCGGTGAGCGAGACCGGCGCGGCCAACGGCCTGAACACCCTCATGCGCTCGGTCGGCCAGGCCTGTTGCAGCACCGTGGTCACGGTGGTGCTGGCCCACGTCACCTTCCGGGCGGGCGGCCGGGAGGCACCCACGCTGCACGCCTACCTGCTGATCTTCCTGATCGCCGGCGGTACGGCGCTCGCCGCGCTGGGCGCCGCGCTCCTGCTGCCCGCGCGGCGGCCTGTACGGTCGCAGGACCGCCGCCGCACCCCGCGGCCCGCCGCACAGGAGAGCGCATGAACCCTGCCGAGGACCCCGCCGCGGGTACGGGAACCGGCCGCGACGCCATCGTCCGCGCAGCGCGCCGGGCGTTCACGCTGCGCCCGTACGCGGAGGTGACCATGCGCGGCATCGCGGCGGACGCGGGTGTCAGCCCGTCGCTCATCGTGAAGCGGTTCGGCAGCAAGGAAGAGCTGTTCGACGCGGTGACCGACTTCCGGGCGGCGGCCGACGCCCTGCTCGGCGCGGAGCCCGCCGACCTGGGCCGGCACCTGGTGCTGACCACGCTCCGGCTGCGCGAGGACCTGCAGGGCGACCCCCTGCTGCGCGTGGTGTTCTCCCTCGGCATCGAGGACGAGCGGACCCGCCTGCGCGACCGCTTCCGCGAGCAGGTGACCGCCCGCATCGCCGGCCTGCTCCCCGGCCCGGAGGCGGAGCTGCGCGCGGAGCTGATCGCCGGCCTGCTGCTGGGGCTCGGCGCCACACTGAGCCTCCACCGCCCCGACGGCGCGACACCCCGTACGTCCCCGGAACGCCTGGCGGACCTGTACGCGCCCGCACTCCAACGCCTCGTGGACGCCCCGGGGCGGGTTGCGCCCCCGTCGGCCTGATTCGAGCCAAATCCGCCCCGTGTGCCCGGCCACGGTCACATCTGTCCGCCGCGCTCCGTCATGGCTCTGGCAACAACCTGAAGATCCTGAAAGGAAGCCGGCCATGGAAACACGTTCGACCACCCCGGAGGGGACGCTGCGCTCGCGCCTCTCCAACCCTGTTGACTTCGTCCCCGAGATCGAGGACGTGGCCGGGCTGCTGTACAAGGCCACCGCCAACCAGTCGGTGCCCCGGACCACGATCGGCCTGGTCCACCTCCGGGCGGGGCAGATCGTCGGCAACACCTATCTGACCGTCATGCACTCGGATCTCCTGCGCAAGGGCGGGGAGAGCGAGGAGCGGCTCGCGGCGGTGGCGTCCTGGCGGGACGCGCCGTACTTCACGGAGGCCGAGCGTGCCGCGCTCGCGCTGGTGGAGGCCGTGCTGCATCCGACCGTTGACGGCGAGAGGGTGTCCGACGAGCTGTTCGCCGAGGCGTCCGCGCACTACGACGCCAAGGCGCTGATCACGCTGACGGTCGCGATCGGGCAGGTCAACTTCTTCATACCGCTCGCCGTCATCGGCAAGCCGCTCCCCGGCAAGTCGCCGGTCGAGCAGTGGACGTAACAGCGGCCGGATAGTGGGCCGGGGCGGGGTGCGCGGCACGCGTGGCCCCACCCCGGACCCGGCCCACGGCGGAAGATCGGCCCGCGGGCGGCCGGGCAGGTCGCCGCATTACCCGACGAACCCCTCGTCCCCGTAGCGGACTTCGGCGCGGTTCCAGTCGACTCCGAGCGCCGCCGTGATCTTGCGGGCGAGCGGGAGATCGCCGAGCGGGGCGATCAGGACGAGCCGTCCGTCCGGGGTGACCGGGCCGCCGCCGAGCCGGTCGCGGGCCTCGGGGTCGGCGAGGAGCGCGTCGCGCAGGCGGGTCGCGCTGACGCCGTCGGCCCGGATCTCCACCGCGTCGGTGTCGGGAGAGGTGCGCGGCGGACAGCGGAAGGTCAGCGCCGACTCCTCTCGGTACTGCTTGCGGCCGTCGGACAGCCCGTGGCGGGTGACGACGGAAGTGCGCCGCCCCGCCACGGATGGCGGCTTGCGGATGACACCTGCGGCCGGATGACCGGGATCTCGCCCCCTCGCACACCGCGACCCTAAACGGGGAGTGCTCCCCACTTCCTGCTATCGTCGGCCACTCAAGCGGGGAATGTTCCCCGTTTCCGTGAGAGGGAGGAATCGCCATGCGCGCCGCGACACTCGGGGACCTGGCACCCGCGGGCACCGACGTCACCCTCGACCCCTATCCCGTCTACGCGGCCCTGCGGGAAGAGGGTCCCGTGCACCGCATCCTCGTCCCCGAATCCGGAGAGACCTGGCTCGTCCTCGGCCGGGACGAGGTGCGCGCCGCGCTCACCGACCCTCGGTTGCGCAACGACATCCGCCACTCCTCCTCGTGGCAGGACGACGGCGGCCACGCCATCGGGCTCAACATGCTCCAGACGGACGCGCCCCGGCACACCCGGCTGCGCGCCCTGGTGGCCCGCGAGTTCACCGCCGGTCGCGTCCAGGCCCTGCGCCCCCGCGTCCGGCAGATCGCCGACGCACTGCTCGACGCGCTCCCCCGGTCCGGAACCGTCGACCTCGTCGCCGCATACGCCCTTCCCCTGCCGCTGACGGTCATCTGCGAACTGCTCGGCGTACCGGCCGCGGACCAGCAGGACTTCCGTACCTGGTCGAACGAGATCGTGGCGCCGGCCTCGCCCGAGGCGGCCGGAGCCGCCGTCGCCGAGATGACCGGCTACTTCGCCGCGCTCATCCGGCGCAAGGGCGGCGCCGCGGCCGGCGGGGCCGCCGGAGCTCCCGGCGGCGGCCCCAGCGGTGATCCCGGCGCCGCTCCCGGCGCGGACCTGATGGGCGCGCTCGTCACGGCATCCGCGCGTGAGGACGGGCTGTCCGCCGAGGAGCTGCTCGGCATGGCCTTCCTCCTGCTCGTCGCCGGCCACGAGACCACCGTGAACCTGATCTCCGGCGGCCTGCTGAACCTGCTGCGCCACCCCGACCAGCTCGCCGCCCTGCGCGCCGACCCGGGCCTGCTCGACGGCGCCGTCGAGGAGATGCTGCGCTACGAAGGACCCGTCACCGCGGCCGCGTTCCGCTTCGCCGCCGAGCCGGTGGAGATCGGCGGCACCCTCGTACCCGCCGGCGACAGCGTGATGCTCTCGCTGGCCGCGGCCTCCCGGGACCCCCGGCACTTCCCCGACCCGGACCGCTTCGACATCCGCCGGGCGCCCCGGGGCCACCTGGCCTTCGGCCACGGCATCCACCACTGCCTGGGGGCGCCGCTCGCCCGCGCCGAGGGCTCGATCGCGCTCGCGACCCTGTTGCGGCGCTTGCCCGACCTCGGCCTGGCCGCCGCGCCCGACTCCCTCGCCTGGCGCTCCGGCACGATGCTCCGGGGGGTGGCGGCGCTGCCGGTGCGCTGGACCGAGAGGGGGTGAGACCCGCTCCGGGGAACGGAGGGCCCGGAGCGGGGGGGGTGCACCCAGCATGTCAACGACCGCGCGCAGAATCGGTTCCGCACCTCGGTGGGCGGGTTCCGGCGGACCGGGCGGCCGATGGTACGTGCATTCGCCACCGAGCTTTGGATTTGGCGCGGAACCGACGGCTTCCACACCCCCGCCGACGGCAGACTGGGCAGATCAGCGGCCCCCGACAGCGAGGATTGCCCGTGCCCGTCCCGATCATCATCGACTGCGACCCCGGACACGACGACGCCCTCGCCATCATGTTGGCGGCGGCCGACCCCGCGGTGGACCTGCTCGCCATCACCACGGTCGCCGGCAACCAGACCCTGGAGAAGACGACGCTCAACGCCCGCCGCGTGTGCACGGTGGCGGGGATCACCGACGTACCCATCGCGGCCGGCTGCGACCGGCCACTGCTCCAGCCGCTGGCGGTCGCGGACGACGTACACGGCGCATCAGGGCTGGACGGACCGGAGTTCCCCGAGCCCACGGTCGACGTCGTCCCCGAGCACGCGGTGGACCTGATCCACCGGATCCTCATGGAGCACCCGGAACCGGTCACCCTGGTGCCGACGGCTCCGCTGACCAACATCGCCCTGCTCCTGACCCGCCACCCCGACAGCGCGGCCCGCATCCGCGAGATCGTACTGATGGGCGGTTCCACGGAGCGGGGCAACCGCACCCCGGCGGCCGAGTTCAACATCCACACGGATCCGGAAGCCGCGGACATCGTCTTCCGCAGCGGCGTGCCCGTCACCATGTGCGGGCTCAACGTCACCCACCAGGCGCTGGCCACACCGCAGGTACTGGCCCGCTTCGAAGGACTCGGCACCGAGCTCGGGCACATCTGCGCCGAATTGCTGGCGTACTTCGCCTCCGCCTACAGCCGCCTGTGGGGCATGCCCCACCCCCCGCTGCACGACCCCGTCGCGGTGGCCCGGGTCATCGACCCGGCGATCGTGGCGTGCGTCGACGCGAACGTCACGGTGGAACTCCACGGCGAACACACCCGAGGGGCCACGGTGGTGGACCTCCACCAGTACCTGGGCCGTCCGGTGAACGCCCGGGTCGCGGTGACGCTCGACACCGAACGCTTCTGGGACCGCATGGTCGCCGCCGTCACGGCCCTGGGCAGCCGGCGCACCCCGTAGCCCGACGCCGTAGCCCGACGCCGTGACCCGACACCGCGGGGCGCGGCCGGGATCAGCCCGCGACGGGGTACATCAGGCCGCGCCGGCCCTCCGGTGAGGTCAGCCACTGCAGCTTCTCGGCCGTGTCGGTGTCCGGAAGCGGGGTGTGGAGCACGATCGACAGGTCGGGGCGGGCCGGGACCCGCAGTTGGGTCGACTCCACGCGCAGCCCGCCGACGACGGGGTGTTCGATGTGCTTGCGGAGCTGGCCCCCGGGCCGGACGTCACCCCGCTCCCACAGGGCGACGAACTCCGGGCTGAGCTCGCGCGCCTCCTCGAGCACCGCCTGGAACCCCTCGTCCTCGGGGTGTTCCGAGCAGGCAGCACGGAACTGGGCCACCACGTCGCAGGCGATCTCCTCCCACTGCGTGGAACGGGCCCGGTACAGGGGGTCGGTGAAGAAGGCGATCAGGCAGTTCTGCACGATCTCCGGACGCATCCCGAACACCAGCGCGGCCGCGTCGTTGTACAGCACCGTGTTCCAGTACGAGTCCATGATGTGCGCGGGGAACGGCATCCAAGCGTCGATCAGCCGCTTCAGTCCGTCGCACATGTCCCGGTCGCCCGGCGCGACCTCCAGGGCGGGCGGGTTGAGTCCGGAGAGCACGTAAAGGTGCCGGCGCTCGGCGCTGCTCAGCCGGAGCACCCGGCTGACCGCGTCCAGGACGTGCGAGGACACGGTGATGTCGCGGCCCTGCTCCAGCCACTGGTACCAGGAGACCCCGACCCCGGCCAGCACGGCGACCTCCTCGCGGCGCAGGCCCGGGGTGCGCCGGCGGGCCCCGCCGTCCGGGAGCCCGGCTTCGGCCGGACTGACCCTGGCGCGCCTGCTCATGAGGAACTCGCGCAGTTCCGTCCGCCGGTGTTTGTCGATCGGTGTCGCCACGAAATCCCCCTGTCGGCTGCCTGGTGGTGCCGGCAACAGGATAAGTTCCCACTCTTCACTGACCTTCCCGTGCCACGAAGGTAGTGGCCATGGCGATCGACACACACACGACAACCGACGTGCCGCACACGGCGGCTCCCGGCAACGACCGGCTCTCCGGCCGGGCCAAGCTGGTCCTCTTCGTCCTCTGCGCCGCGCAGTTCATGGTGGCCCTCGACTTCTCCGTACTGAACGTGGCCCTGCCGGCGCTCGGCAAGGACCTGGGCCTGAGCCGGTCCGCGCTCCAGTGGGCGGTCACCGCCTTCGCACTGCCGTCCGGCGGCTTCCTGCTCCTCTTCGGCCGGATCGCCGACCTCTACGGCCGCAAGAAGCTGTTCCTGACCGGCCTCGCGGTCTTCGGCGCGGCCTCCCTGCTCGCGACCCTCGCCTGGGACCCGGCGTCCTTCCTGACCGGGCGCGCCCTGCAGGGCCTGGGCGCGGCGGTCATCGTGCCGACCGGCATGTCCCTGCTGACCACGACCTTCCCCGAGGGCCCGCTGCGCGACCGGGCGCTCGGCATCTCCGGCACCCTGCTGTCCCTCGGCTTCACCATCGGCATGGTGCTCGGCGGTGTCATGACCGACACCCTCGGGTGGCGCTCCACGATGGGCCTGCTCGCGGTCGCCGCGGTGATCGTGCTGCTCCTCGCCCCCGGCCTGCTGCCCGAGTCGCGCACCCCGCAGCGGCCGCGTCTGGACGTACCGGGCGCCGTCACCGTCACGGGTGGTCTGCTCGCGCTGATCTACGCCCTGTCGACGGCGGCCCAGCGCGGCTTCGGCGGTGCGGACGTGTGGGGCACGCTCGTCGCCGGACTCGCGCTGCTCGCCGCGTTCGTGGTGGTGGAGTCGCGGTCCTCGGCCCCGCTCGTGTCCCTGCCGATGCTGAAGCGGCGCACGGTCGCCTGGGGCAACGTGGCCGGGCTGGTGACGTTCTCGATGATGTCGACGGTCGTGTTCGTGCTGACCCTCTACCTCCAGGAGACGCTGGGGCTGTCGTCCTTCCGGACCGGTCTGGTCTTCGGCGTCCAGGGCGTCGCCTCCGTCTTCGCCGGTACGTACGCCCCGAAGGTCATCGGCCGCTTCGGCGCCCGCCGCACGCTCGTCGCCTCGCTGCTCGGCCAGGGCCTGTTCACCGCCGCCCTGCTCGCCGTGGGCAGCGGCTCCGGCGCCCTGGTCGCGACCGTCGCCGTGTCGGTGGCCAGCATGTTCCACCTCGGCGCGATCATCTCGTACGGGGTGACCGTGACCAGCGGCGTGCCCGACTCGGAGCAGGGCCTGGCCACCGGCCTGGTCACCACCACCCAGCAGGTCGGCCTCACGATCGGCATCCCGCTGCTCGGCGTCCTGGCCACCACCCGGGCCTCGCTCTTCGACGGCGTGCGGACGGTCCTCGCGATCGACGTCGCGATCGTGGTCGCCGCGGCGCTCCTGGTGGCGATCGGCCTCGGCCGCCGGAAGGCCTGAGCGCGATCGCAGCAGACTCCGAAGCGGGCCGGGCCTCGTGCCCGGTCCGCTTCGGCGCGGGCGGGGCGGGGCCCGGCCGGCCGGGTGTCAGCCGGCGGCGGGCGAGACGGCGCCGATGGCGTCAGTGACCCGAGGCCGGGCGGATGGCGTTGCGCCAGACGGTCACGTCCAGCGTGATGTATTTGCTCGTCGAATCCTCCGGCGAGAACCCCTGGACCGTCAGGAGTCCCAGGTGGCCCGCGCCGGTGATGACGCAGACCTGCCGCCCCTTGGAAAGCTTGTTCACATAGACGGTCTGGCTGAAGCGGGTGTCCTCGCGGCACGCGGCCAGTGACCCCTCCTGCCCCGGGTCGAGCAGCACCAGCTGTCCGCCTTCGCTCTCGGCGTCGAGGTACCAGCCGGTGTCGTACGAGAGCTCGTACCCGCCGTCCTCGCCTTGCTGGGGGCGCAGCGGTTCGTCGCTGAGCGTCAGGTGGTAGCCGGCCGTGAGGTTCACGCCCTTGTACTCCACGGGCTTCGGGTCGGCCTTGGCGCTCGGCTTCGAGGAGCCCTGCCCGGCGCCGGCGTTGCCGGACCCGGACGGGGTTCCGCCCTGCGCCTGCTGCCCCTTGCCCTGGTCTTTGTCCTTGAGCATGACGTACGCCGTCGCGCCGGCCCCGGTGAAGACCAGCGCCGCGGCGAGGGCGATGAGCGCGCCCCGCCTGCCCGAGCGCTGGTACGCCGGGGCCGGCCCGTAGCCGGGCGGCGGGGTGGCCGCCGATGGCGGGGCGGCCGGGCGCACCGGCGCGGTGGGCGTGTAGCCCACGGACGGCGCGGCGGCGGGCGGCGGCGGGGTCTGCACCGGCGCGGGGGCGGCCGCGCGGACCGTGATGTCCGCGGCGACCGGAGCCGGGAGCCAGTCCTCGGGGCGGCGCAGCACCGTCTCCGCGTTCGCCGCCTGGCAAAGCGCGATGATCTCGCGGATCGACGGCCTGGCGTCGGGGTCCTTGGCCAGGCAGCGGGTGACCAGTTCCGTCAGCCGCGGCGGCACCCCGCTCAGGTCGGGCTCCTCGTGGACGATCCGGTAGAGGACACCGTGCGAGGTCCCCTCGCCGAAGGCGGGGGACCCGGTGGCCGCGTACGCCGCGACCTGGCCCAGCGCGAAGATGTCGGTGGCCGCGGTGACCCGGCGCCCCGCGGCCTGCTCGGGCGCCATGAACGAGGGGGTGCCGATGGTGACACCGCTGCCGGTGAGGGAGGTGGCGTCGGCGGCGTAGGCGATGCCGAAGTCGATGACCCGAGGGCCGTCGGCGGCGAGCAGCACGTTCGACGGCTTGAGGTCGCGGTGCACGATGCCCGCCCCGTGGATGACGTGCAGCGCCTCGGCCATGCCGGCGATGAGCAGCAGCACCGCCTCGACGGGCAGCGCGCCGTGCGCGACGACGGCATCGGCGAGCGAGGGGCCCGGTACGTACGCGGTGGCCAGCCAGGGCTGCGCGCCGTCGGTGTCGGCGTCGATCACGGGTGCCGTGAACAGGCCCTGCACCCGCTGCGCGGACTGCACTTCCTGCGCGAACCGCCGCCGGAAATCGGGGTCTTCGCCGAATTCGGGCCGGATCACCTTGATGGCCACGGGCCGTCCGCCGGGCGTGTACGACAGGTAGACCTTGCCCATGCCGCCCGCGCCCGGTCTGGCGGCCAGCCGGTACCCGGCGATGGTGGTCGGGTCGTCCCCCGCGAGCGGCTGGAAAACCTGCGGGAGCCCGCCCCGGTGCGACTGCTGACCACTCGTCAATTCATGTCTCCCAAGCAGGACCCCCGATCTCGAAGGGCACCCTGCCCAACGACTTGGCCGAACCCGCCGCCCACGGCGGCGGGTGATTGTTAGCCTTCGTGGACACTGCGCTGTGCCATGGGGAGGCAGTCGATGCGGTCACGCCTGGTATTCGTCCACGGGATCGGCGCCACCCGCGAACCGGCCCGCGAACTCGCCGCCTGGACCGGGGCGCTGGCCGTCGGGATGGCGGAGGCCGGGCACTCGGAGGCCGCCCGCGAGCTGTTGGCCGGCGGTCTGGCCGAGTGCGTGTTCGCCCACTACGCCGACCTGTTCGGGCCCGGCCGGGCCCAGGGCGGAGCGGGGCCCGACGTCACCGGCGACGCGGAGGCCGAGATCCTCTCGGAGCTCCTGGTCGCCTGGGTGGACGGCCTGTCCGAGGAAGAGGAAGAGGCAGAGGCAGAGGGGAGGGACGAGGACGGCGACGAGTGGAACCGCCGGATCCTCGACCACGCCCGAGCCCAGGCCGCGCCGAGGAGGCAGGAGCAGGGAAGCCTGGAGGTGGTACGCCGCGCGCTCAACGTGGCGACCACCGTGATGGCCCTCAAGCCCTGGGGCCCCGCCGCCCGGTGGATCACCCCCAAGCTGATGGTGGGCCACCTGACCCAGGTGGCCCGCTACCTGGCGCGCGCGGAGGCCGGCCCGGACGGCGCCGGACTGGACCGCCGGATCCGCGCCCGGGTCGCCGAGGCGATCGGGGAGGGACCCGCCGTGGTGGTGGCGCATTCGCTGGGGACGATCGTCGCGCTGGAGGCCCTGCACGAACTCACCGCGGTCACCCCCTTGTTCGTGACCCTGGGCTCGCCGATCGCCATGCGGACCCTGGTGTGGCCGCGGCTGCGCCCCCAGCCTCCCGGCGCGCCCGAGAACGTGGCGGGTTGGCTGAACTTCTGGGACCGGGACGACATCATCGCCGTACGGCCCCGCCTGGAGCGGGGCGTACGCGCCAACCGCGCGGGAGTCGCCCCGGTCAGCCGGCGCGTCGACTCCGACGGCACCTGGGTCCACTCCGCCGAGAAGTACCTCGCCCAGCCGGCCGTCGCCGGACCCGTCGCGGAAGCCCTGGCCCGGCCGGCGGGAGGACGCGCCGACCGCGGTGACCTGGGATGAGAGGCCCGCCTGGAAGAGGCGGCCGACGGACTGTACGAGGCGCTCGCGGACCCTTCGCTCGGCGCGGGCGAACCCGGGTTGCCGGACGGGCGCACCGCCCTCGTCACCCACGACGGGCTCACCAGCCGGATGGTCCGGGACACGGTGGACGAGGCGGTCCGGTACGGGGCCGAGCACCGCGCGGCACTCGTCCTCGCCTTCCTCGGTCACGGCTTCAACCCGGCCGCAGCAGCACGCTCCACAGCACCGACCTTCGTGCCGCACCATCCGCCTTGGATGCCGCCGATCCGCCCGGGGCCGGCGTGACCGCCGCTCGGAACGGCTACGACCACCAGAGCAGGGCGGCGCGGTCCCGACTGAGCGAGCAGCTGGCCCGAACGGCCCCGAGTAGCGGCCGGCCGGTTCACAGGGCCCGGCGCATGACCGTGCGGGGCCACCGGCTCAGGCCGTGTTCCGCCTCGCGGTCCCAGATCGCCCGCAGGCCGGCCGGGAGCCCGTCCGGGTCGAGGGTCCGGAATCCGCAGCGCGTGTAGTACGGGGCGTTCCACGGGACTTCGGTGAAGGTGGTGAGGGTGAGCGCGGGCGCGCCTTCGGTCGCGGCGCGGACCGCGAGACGCTCCAGCAGGGACCGGCCGATGCCGCGGCGCGCGCTGTCCGGGTGCACCGACACCTGCTCGACGTGGAGGTTCCGTCATGCCGCGACCGCCTCCGTGTCGCGGGCCCCGCGTGCGCCGCGCACCGGATCTTCGGGATCGTCGTCCCGGGCGGGCCACAGCGCGGCGGCGGCCACCGCGGCGGCCAGTGCGACGACACCGAGGGCGGCGGCGGTGACGGGCAGCCCGGCCCCGGCCGCGAGCAGGCCCGCGAGGGGGTAGGTCAGCAGCCAGCAGCCGTGCGCGAGGGAGAACCGGGCGGCGAAGGCGGCGGGCAGTTCGGCGTCGGCGGTGCAGCGGCGGAGCACCCGGCCGCCGGGGGTCGAGACGGCGGAGCAGGCGGCGCCGACCAGGGCCCAGGCGGCCAGGATCCCGTACCAGCACCAGCCGGCCGGGGCCGCGGCGGTGAGCCCGGCCACGGCGGCCAGCACCACCGGGAGCGCGCGGGCGGCCGGGAGCATGACCGCCCGGTCCGTGAAGCTTCGGAGCAGGCGGGGCAGGTGGAGGGCGGCGAGCATGGATCCGGCCCCGTACGCGCCGAGGGCGAGCGAGACGGCAGCGGCGGGCCGGTGGAAGTGGTCGCGGACCAGCTCGACGGTGTCGACGAAGACCAGGGCCCCGGCGGCGGCGACCGCCAGATCGAGGGCGAGCAGCGCCCGCAGCCGTGGCGTCGCAAGGAAGCGCCGGATCCCGTACGCGGCCTTCGCACGGCCGCCGCCGGGCCGTTCGACCGGGACGGGCCTCGGCAGTACGGCGGCCGCGACGAGGACCGCGGAGGCGAGGAAGCCCGCGGCGGTACCGGTGAACAGCCAGCCGTACGGGACCAGGGCGAGGAGGGCGGCGGCGAGCGCGGGGCTGAAGAGGCTCTCCAGGTCGTAGGCGAGCCGGGACATGGACAGGGCCTGTGTGTAGTCGCGTTCGGCGGGCAGCACCACGGGGATGGTGGCCTGGAAGGTGGGCGTGAAGGCCGCCGACGCCGCTTGGAGCAGGAGGATCAGCAGGTACATCTGCCAGACCTGGGTGACGAACGGCAGGCTCAGCGCGACGCAGGCGCGAGTCAGGTCGGCCGTCACCATCAAGGTGCGGCGCGACATCCGGTCGGCGATCGCGCCGACCGCCGGGGCGACGGCGACGTACGCGACCATCTTGATCGCCAGAGCGGTGCCCAGGACCGCGGAGGCGCTGCCGTCGGCGATGTCGTACGCGAGCAGGCTCAGCGCGACGGTCGCGAGCCCGGTCCCGACCAGGGCGACCACCTGGGCCGCGAACAGGCGCCGGTAGGTGCGGTTGCGCAGTACGGACGGCATCACCACCCCATCGTAACCAACATGTGCATACACGTGCACATGTTCAACGGGAATCCGCCGGCCCGAAACGGACCACGGCGGCGCGAGGGATCAGTCGTGGGGCGGCAGCGAACCGAGTTGGTGGTCGGCCACGTTCAGGGCCTCGTCCACCAGGCGCCGCAGATGCCCGTGGCGCAGCGCGTACACGACGCGGCGCCCGTCCTTGCGGGTGGTGACCAGACCGGCCAGCCGGAGCTTGGCGAGGTGCTGGCTGACGGAAGGGCGGGCGGCGCCGCACGCCTCGGTGAGGGTCGTGACGTCGGCCTCGCCCCGGCCGAGCTCGTCGAGCAGCGCGAGCCGGGTGGCGTCGGCGAGCAGCGCCAGGACCGACACCGCGGCGGCCAACCGCTCGCCCTGTTCCTGCGAACCGTGCGCACCTGCCGGATGCGTGCTTGCGCTCATGCGCACATCGTAGGCCGCACCGCCCCCGCCCCTTCCCTGGTGGTCAGTCGGGGGTGGTGCAGCAGCCGTCCCGGAGCATCTGGTGCAGGACGCCGCGCCAGCCCTCGGGCGGTGTGCCGGACGCCGCGGGAGCGGTGAAGGCGCGCTCCAGGGCAGCGCGTTCCCACAGCGTTCCGCCGCGGATGCTCCCGCGTACCCGGATGAGGTCGGCGAAGTCGGTGAAGGGGTCGCCGTCGACGACGGTGAGGTCGGCGATCTTGCCGGGCTCGACCGTGCCGAGGCGGTCCGCGACCCCGAAGACCCGGGCCGGGGTACGGGTGGCGGTGGTCAGGGCCTCGGCCGGGGTGAAGCCGTAGCGGTGCAGGGCGCGCAGGGACAGGTGGAGGTGGAGGCCAACCGGGGTGAGCGGCGCGTCGGTGCCCAGCGCCAGCCTGCCGCCGCCCGCGAGGATCCGCCGGTAGACGCCGACCTCCCGTTCCAGGGCGGCACTCTGCTCGCCGGTCGGCGCCTGCGCGGCCGCCGCCCGTACCGCGGCCACGTCCCACGGCGGCATCAGCTCCGTCACCCGCGGGTCGGCGGCGACCGCCGGATCGGCCCCGGCCAGCGGCAGGGCGGTGAAGGGGGTGGCGATGAGGTCGAAGCCGCCGCGCGTGTAGACCTCGACGGTGTCCTGGTACGTGTGCCCGCTCGGGGTCGCACCGTGCCCGTACTCCCCGCGCTCGGTGGCCACGAGATGCGTCGTCAGGTCCTGGCCGGCCTGGATCCCGGGAGCGCACAGGTGGGACCCCGCCAGGACCCCGAGCCGGTCGTGCGCGAAGCGGGCGGCGTCCTCCATGTACGCGTACGGGGCGCGGACGTACGTCTTGACGAAGTCCCAGTCCAGCGCCGCCGCCCGGGCCAGCGAGCGGGCGAATCCCGCGCGGGTGCGGTGGGCGCGCCCCATGCTGTAGGCGACGCGGGAACCGTCGAGGAGTTCGCCGCCGGCCAGCAGCCGCGGTGCGGCGAGCCGCCCGGCCCGGATGTCCTCCCGCAGCCGGGCCTGTTCGTACGCGGACCCGCCGAGGGAGACGGCGGTCGTCACCCCGTACGCGAGGTGCAGCACGCCCTGGCGGGCCCCGTAGGTGTACGGGTACGGGTGCACGTGCGCGTCCCAGAGGCCCGGCAGGACGGTGCCCGCGGAGGCGTCGACGGTACGCGCGGCGCGGCGCCCGGCGCGGTGGGGTTCGACGGCGGTGATCCGGCCGCCGCTGAGGAGGATGTCGACGTCGGCGCGGGGCGGGGCGCCGGTGGCGTCCCACAGGAGCCCGGCGTGCACGACGGTGTCGACGGGAGTGGGGCGGCGGTAGGTCAGGGCCAGCGGCACGGTCCGCGGCGCCGCGGCCGCCTCGCCGGAGCCGTCGAGGGTGAGCAGGCGCAGCCGTGCGCAGGACTGGTAGAGCAGGGTGCGGGAGTCGGCGGACCACGAGGGGTGGTCGGCGGGCTCGTCGCTCAGCAGGCGGGCCTCGCCGGCGGGGGTGCCGTCGGGGGTGACGGGCAGCAGCCACAGGGCCGACTCGGACACGCAGGCCAGGAAGCGGCCGTCGGGCGACCAGACGGGGCCTGAGGCGTAGCGGTCCGAGAGCGAGGCGTGCGGGGCGAGTGCGTACAGGCGGGCCCCGCCGGTGGCGGTGTCGACGATGCGGATGAGGTTGTGGCCCTCGCGAAAGCGCCGGCTCAGACGGTTGCGGTCGCAGAGGGCGACGTGGCGTCCGTCGGGCGACCAACTCGGCGGACCGGGCAGTCCGCCACCCCCGAGGGCCGCGACCAGGCGGGTGTCCGCACCCGTCGCGAGGTCCCGTACGAGGAGCTGCCCGGCGAGGTCGAGGGCGGCGAGCCGACGGCCGTCGGGCGACAGCGAGCCGTAGACGCGGCCGCCCGGGGCGAGGACGCTCTCGCGGCCGTCGGCGAGTTCCCGGCGGCGTACGGAGTTCAGCCCGTCGCGGTCGTCGGTGTAGACCAGGGCCCGGCCGTCGGGGGTCCACACGGGGCCCTGGACGTAGGCCGTGGCGGGGGCCTGGGCGATCCTGCGCGGGGCTCCCCCGGTGACGGGCGCGACCCACAGGGCGTTCAGTGCGGCGAAGGCCACGCTGCGGCCGTCGGGCGAGAGGCTGGGCAGGTGGATGCCGCGGACGGGGCGGCTGCGCTCCGCCTCCAGGACGTACGGCTTGACCCGGTAGCGGGGCCGGACCGTCTCCAGCGTGGCATCGAGCGCGATCTCACGGCCGGTGGGGTCGCGGTGCGGGCGGATCACCCGGAAGCGGCCGTCGAGGGTGATGAGCAGCCGGTCGTCGCCGACCCAGCGCGGGGGCGCGGGCGCGAGGTCGCCGTCGAGGGAGACCGGGCGGCCGTCGGCGTACAGGCTGAGGACCTCGGCCTTGCGGGGGCCGGGAGCGGCGGACAGCCAGGCGGTGCGCCCCGCCGGGGAGATCGCCGGGGCCAGCAGGCCGCCGGTGGTGACGGTGTGTTCGGTCCGTACGGGGCCCTGTGCGTCCGCGGCCACGGAGGCGAGGGTCCGGCCGATCAGGGTCTCGCCGCTGAGGGTGGCGCGGACGAAGAGCACGCGGGAGCCGTCCGCCGACCAGACGGGGTCGAAGTCCTCCCAGGCGGCGGGCCGGCCGTCGGGGCCTTCCTGCGCGGGGCCGGACTGCCCGGGCAGGCCCGTGAGTCGGCGGATCCGGCCGTCGGAGACGTTGACGGTCCAGATCCGGTACGGGCTGCCCGCGACCGGGTCGCCGCCGCGCTCGGAGCAGAAGGCGATGCTGCGGCCGTCGGGCGACCAGGACGGCGCGCGGTGGTCGAAGGGGCCGTCGGTGAGCCGGCGCAGGGCGGAGCCGTCCGCGTGCATCACCCAGATGTGGAAGGCGCCGCCGCGGTACGCGCTCATCGCGACCCGGCGGCCGTCCGGGGAGAACACCGGGCGGCCGGGCTCCAGGTCGGGCGGGGTCAGCTGGGTGGCGGGCGAACCGTCGGGAGGCAGGGACCACAGGACGTTCTGCACCTCGGCCACGACCCGGTCGCCGCTCGCGGTGGCGGTCGCGGCGCCGTTGGTGGCGCGGGTGAACCGGAGCCGGACCGGATCCCCGGCCGGGGGCGCGGGGGCGAGGCCTGAGGCTGGGGCTGGACCTGAAGCCGGACCCGGGCCTGAAGCTGGATCCGGGCCTGAAGCGGCCAGTACCGGGGGGCTGTCGATCAGCGCCGTCAGGGCGCCGGCCGAAGCCGCCTGCAGAACCGTCCTGCGCGCAACTCGCAACCCGACCACTCGCCTCGCGTATCGATGGCAGACCCGACCCGACGGTCCCGTCAGCAGGCCAAACGATCAAGCAGGGCCATCGGCAACGGTGTGCGCCGGCCGCGCTGTGGGAGGCTCACCACGCACCGCACCCGGCGGACGCCCCGACCAGCGCACCCGCCCGACGCACCCGCCCGACCACTGGAGTCTCAATGAGTACCCCCGATCCCGCGGCTCCGGTGTTCGTCGCCCCGCCACACTCCGCACCCCTGGGAGACGGGCGGATCGGCGTCGTGTGGGCGCTGGCCGACCGCGCGCGGGACCTGGATGCCAACCTGGTGCACCTGGCTCCCGGCGCGGAGATCGGCGAACACACCGAGAACGTCCTCGGCGTCCTGCTCGTCGTGGTCGCCGGAACCGGCGAACTCCGCACGCCGGACGCCGCCTGGGCCCTCACCCCCGGCTCGCTGGCCTGGCTGCCCGCGGGCACCACCCGTTCCGTGCGGGCCGGCGCCGAGGGGCTCACCTACACCACCGCCCACCGCCGTCGCCCGCCGCTGACCATCAGCCCGGCGCTCCAGGCCGACGGCGGCGAACCGCCCTGCCTGCTGAACCGCGTCTGCGCCGAATGCGGCCGCCTCGCCACCGACAGCGACGCCCGCTACTGCGCCCGCTGCGGCACCGGCCTGGCCGGCTGAGTCAGCCCACCGGGTCGGAGCCGGCGAGCCGGCGCAGGTAGCGGACGCCGGGCTGCCCGTCGATGGTGATCTCCTCCACCGCGCCGAAACGGTTCTTCCGGAGCACGGCCGCGGAGGCCGGATTGTCCAGGGTGGTGACCGCGGTCAGCGACGAGAGCCCGTACGAGGCGGCCGCCAGCCGGCACAGCTCCGCGACGGCCGCCGTCGCGACGCCCCGGCCCGCGGCTCGCGCCCCGACGCGGTAGCCGACTTCGGCCCTGCCCTCTTGCACATCCACCAGGTTGGCGCGGCCGACGAGCGCTCCCCGCGCGTCCAGGACGAGGTGGAAGTGGATGGTGCCGGTGTCCTGTTCGTCGAGCAGCGCCCGGTGGCGGGCGGCGAACTCCGCGAAATAGGCGTCCCCGCGGTCCGGCACGCTGCGCGCGAAGAACTCCCTGTTCTCCCGCTCGAAGGCCAGCAGGGATTGCGCGTGTTCGGCCCGGAGCCGCTCCAACCTCACCATGACCGGGAGCCTACGCACCGCTCCCCACGTCCGCCCCCGGGTTTTCAGCAGCCGGTACCGCGCATGGGCGGCGGTGCCTACACTCCCCTCCATGTCGACGATCACCTGTACGCACTGCTCCGCCACGGGCCTCGAACCGGGCTTCCTGGACGAAGCCTCCCACCCCACCGGCTTCACGCGGTGGATCGAAGGGGACCTGGGCATCGGGGCGTTCGGCCGCATGATCAAGGAGAAGAAACGTTTCCGTGTGTCGGCGACCCGCTGCCCCGACTGCGGTCACCTCGAACTCTTCGCCACCCACCCGAGCGGCTGACACCGGTGACGCAGCGCGAGCGGCTCCTCGAGGAGCGGATCATGGTGGACGCCGCCCCGGCGGACGTCCACCGATTGGTGTCCGACCTGCGGAACATGGGCCGTTGGAGCCCGGAGTGCCGACGGGTGTGGCTGCCCCGGTCACCGGCCCGCCCGGGCGCCCGCTTCATCGGCTTCAATCGGCGGGGGCTCTTCGTGTGGTTCACGACGGGCCGGATCACGGTCCTGCGCGCACCGCAGGCACCGGCCTGGACGGGCGAGTTCGGCTTCGACGTCGGCATCTTCGGTCTCCCGATCGCCCGTTGGGGATACCGCTTCGAGCCGGAGGGCGACGGCACCCGCGTCACCGAGACCTGGCAGGACCTGCGGACCGGCCGCGGCGCCGGGCTGGCCGATCTGCTCGGCGCGGTCTTCGCCGGGACCCGGCCCGCGCGCCGCGTCGAGGTCAACCGGGCCGGGATGCGCACCACCCTGGCCCGGCTGGCCGCCGCCTGCGGCCGATCGCGGACGGCTCGATGAGGGTGACGGTGTTCACGCGGGGCCGTCCTTGAGGGAGCGGCCGAACTGCTCGTCCAGGACGGACAGCCGGCGCCAGTACTCGTCCTCGTCGATCTCGCCGGAGGCGAAGCGCCGGCCCAGGACCGCGATCGGCGACTGCTCGCCGTGGGCCGCGCCGCCGACCCGGGACTGCCACGGCGCCCGGCGGCCCCGCCACACGGTGCGGCGCAGCACGGTCACGGCGAAGACCACGACCGCCGCCCAGATCAGCGGGAAGAACAGGATCCACGGGCCGGGCCCGTCGTACGCGAGGGTGGTGAGGGTGTTCATCGCGGTTCAGCTCCTCGGAGGTTCGGGTGTGGACGTTTCGCCACACCTCGAGACTCGCTCCGGGAGGGGGTCCGGGTCGTCGTACGGCCGACTGCACCGCGGTTACTCCCCCGGGAGTACGGCGTCGCACGCGGGCCTGTGCACGGCCTTGCGCACGGTGTCACGCGCTCGGCCTTGCGCACGGTGTCAGCCGAGCCAGCCGGGCCGTACCAGCCCGGACTCGTAGGCCAGGACCACCAGCTGGGCCCGGTCGCGGGCGCCCAGCTTGACCATGGTCCGGCTGACGTGGGTCTTCGCGGTGAGCGGGCTGACGACCAGGCGGCGCGCGATCTCCTCATTGGTCAGGCCGAGCCCCACCAGGGCCATCACCTCGCGCTCGCGATCGGTGAGCCGGTCCAGGCCCTCGGCCGCGGCCGGCTTCTTGGAACGGGCGGCGAACTCCGCGATCAGGCGGCGCGTGACACCGGGCGAGAGCAGCGCATCGCCCTCGACCACCGCGCGGACCGCGCGCAACAGCTCCTCCGGTTCGGTGTCCTTGACCAGGAAGCCGGAGGCGCCGGAGCGGATCGCCTCGAAGACGTACTCGTCGAGCTCGAAGGTGGTGAGCATGACCACCCGAACCTCGGCCAGGGCCGCGTCATCGGTGATCCGGCGGGTCGCGGCGAGTCCGTCGAGCACCGGCATGCGGATGTCCATGAGGACCACGTCCGGGCGCAGTTCCCGCACGCGTCGCAGCGTCTCCTCACCGTCGCCGGCCTCGCCCACCACCTCGATGTCGGGCTGGGCGTCGAGCAGCGCCCGGAACCCGGCCCTGACGAGCAGTTGGTCGTCGGCGAGCAGCACTCGGATCACGGGTCCTCCTGGAGCGGGGCGGCTTTCAGCGGGATCCGCGCGCCCACGCGGTAGCCGCCGTCCGGGCGCGGCCCGGCCTCGATGCCGCCACCCAGCGCGGCGGCGCGCTCGCGCATGCCGACCAGGCCGTTTCCACTGCCGCCCGCCGCGCTGCCGGTGGCCGGGCCGTCGTCGTCCACGCGCAGTTCCAGGGAGTCCGGCCGCCAGGTGAGGCGGACGCGGGCGGCGCGCGAACCGGAGTGCCGTACGACATTGGTCAGCGCCTCCTGGACGATGCGGAAGGCGGCGAGGTCCGCGCCGGGCGCCAAGGTCCGGGCCTTGCCCTCGGCGGTGATCTCCACGGCGAGTCCGGCGGCGGCCGCCTGCTCGACGAGCTCCGGGAGGCGGTCGAGCCCGGGCGCGGGGGTGCGAGGCGCGTCGCCCGGTGTGCGCAGGGTGTCGAGGACCTGCCGCACCTCGCCCAACGCCTCCTTGCTGGCCGCCTTGATGGTGGTGAGCGCCGTACGGGCCTGCTGCGGATCGCTGTCGAGCAGGGCCAGCCCGACGCCCGCCTGAACGTTGATCACCGAGATGCTGTGGGCGAGGACGTCATGCAGCTCACGGGCGATGCGCAGCCGCTCCTGGTCCACCTTGCGTCTCTCGGCGGCCGCCCGCTCGATCCGCTCGCGGGCCCACTGCTCGCGGCGTACACGGACCAGCTCGCAGACCGCGAGCATCGCGAGGACCCACGCGGTGATGGCCAGCTCCTGGCCCCAGGGCGCGGGGCCGTCGCCGACGGGCGGCAGCCACCGGTAGAGCCAGTGGGCGATGAGCAGGTGCCCGGCCCAGAGCAGGCCGACGGCCCCCCAGGCGGCTCTGCGGTGTCCGGCGAGGACGGCGGCGAAGCAGGCCAGTGCCAGGCTGACGAACACGGGGCCGTAGGGGTAGCCGGCGCCGACGTAGACCAGGGTGACGGCGCTGACCCCGTAGACCATGGCCACCGGATACCGGTGGCGCGCCAGGAGCAGGGCCGGCCCGAGGAGCAGCAGGAGGCGCGCGAACCAGTCCAGCGCCACCCGCCCGCTCTGCGCCTGCGCGGCCCATCCGGAGCCGACCTGCGCGAAGACGGCCACGAGCAGCACGGTCCGCCACGCCGGCCCCCGCCCGCCGTGCTCCACCCACCTCCGCCACGGAGGACCCGGGCGCCCACGCTGCTCTTCCATACGAGCCACGCTAGACGGGGCCGTCCGTCACCGGCGTCACCCCTGCGTAGCGTTTCAGGCGTACTCCCCAGGCAGTACGCCGGGTGATCCGCCGGCGGGGCTCGTGACAGGGTGGCCGTATGACCACGATCAACCACCCACCCCGTACGGAGCCCTGGTCGGACGGCGTCCGCGTCCACGAGGCGCTCGCCGTCGCGAAGGCGCTCGTGTACGACCCGTGCGGGTTCACCTGCTCGCAGCCGGTACCCGAACCCGAAAGCCTCGCCTACGCCGCGCACGCGTTCACCGTGGACGGCCGCGCCGTCCGCTTCCGCTCGGCCAAGACCACCCCGACGAAGGCCGGGCAGTTCGTCACCGTGTGGAAGCGGTCACCCGGCGGTCCCATCCAGCCCTTCGACGTCACGGACCCCGTCGACCTGTTCGTCATCAGCACCCGCGACGACCGCCACATCGGCCAGTTCGTCTTCCCCCTGGACGCCCTGCGCCGTCACGGCGTCGTGTCGGCCGGCGCCGCGGAGGGCAAACGCGCCTTCCGCGTCTACCCACCCTGGGTGACCACCACCAGCCGCCAAGCCGACAGGACACAGGCCTGGCAGCTGGACTACTACCTGGCACTCCCCACGGACTCCCCCCTCGACACCACTCGCGCCCGCCGGCTCTACCAGTCATCCGGACCGCCGTCGGGCGTCAGCGACGCGGCACGCCCTTGACCTGCGGAATCGTGATCAGACCGCGGTTGACAGCCGCGTCGGTGGTTATGGAGGGTGCGGGTTCGATCGACTGAGGTGGGGCACGTGTAACGGCAGCAGTACGCGGAGCAGTGCTCGGAGCTCTTCGCGGTGGGCGGGTTCGCCGCCGTCAGGGCGGCGGCCGGGGCGGGGCTCGATGAGCTCGGGCCGGATCCGGTGCTCTACCGCTGGCTCGGGCGGGCGCACGCCGCGGAGGACGAGGACGACCACGACGCGGAGGCCGAGGCCGCGTACCGCGAGGGGCTGGCGCTCGCGCCGGACGATCTCGGACTCCTGGTGTCGTACCTGGAGCTGTGCCTGCGGTCCGACTCCTTCACCTACCCGGGCCGCTCGGACCGTGCGGTGGGCCTACGGGCACGGATCGAGGAGCTGGCTCCGCCCGGTTCCGAGGAGCGCCGGCGCGTCGACTCCGTGACGGGGTGGGCCGGGCGCGGCTACTGGGACGACCTGGTGATCGGCGCCGCGGTGGGGCAGGCGCGGCAGGCGGCCGTCGCGGAACAGAGCGAGCAGGTCTCGGGCGCGCTCCGGCGGGCCGCCCGCGGCGAGTCCGTCCCGGATGCCGGGGAGGACCTCCGCGCGGCCGAACTCGCCGCCGCGGTCGAGCTGCTCCAGGGGCCGCGGAACGCGCTGTCGCGCGTCCTGCTCGCGAACCGGGTCGCCGCGTACGTGGTGACGACCGCGCTGGCATTCGGCCTCAACAACGCGCTGGTGTGGAGCGGGGTGCTGGATTTCAGCCTGTGGGGCTGGGCGCTGTGGATCCCTCTCTTCGTCGCGGAAGCCACGCTCCGCCGGGCCAAGCGACTGGGCCGGGAGCGCGTCATCGCCCGCATACAGGACCGTCACGCGCGGCTCGACGCCGCCTGAGCCACGCCTCGTGGTCACCGCCCGCCGATGACCAGCGAGTTCGGCGGGCGGGCGGGCCGGGCCGGGAGCCGCAGCGGCAGGCGGCCCGGGGTGAGGGAGCCGAGGATCCGCGGGCCGCGGGCGCCGGTGCATTCGGGAGCGTTCCCCGGGAGGCCGTGCAGGGTCAGGAAGCCGAGGACCGCGAAGGCGTACGCCTCCTTCGCGGCGGCGGGCAGCCCGAGGCTGTCGGAGGTCGCCAGCGCGGCGCCCCCGGGCAGTTCCTCGCGGAGCATCGACATGAGGACCGGGTTGCGGGTGCCGCCGCCCGAGGCGATGACCTCGGTGGCCGCGAAGGGGCGCAACGCATCGGCGATGGTGCGGGCGGTGAGCCGGGTGAGCGTGGCGGCGAGGTCGGGCGGCGCGAGGGCGCCGAAGTCCGCCAGCGCGGTGCGCAGATAGCCGTGGTGGAAGAGTTCCTTGCCGGTCGTCTTGGGGGCGGGCAGCCGGTAGTACGGCTCCGCGAGCAGTCGGCGCAGCAGCGGTTCGTGCACCCGGCCGGCGGCCGCGAGGGCGCCGTCCCGGTCGTAGGAGAGCCGCCCGGAGGTGAGTTCGCGTACGGCCGCGTCGAGCAGGGCGTTGCCCGGGCCCGTGTCGAAGGCCACGGGCGCGCCGGTGGCGGGCAGGGCCGTGAGGTTGGCGATCCCGCCGATGTTCAGGGCGGCCGGTACGCCGGCGCGCCCGCGCAGCAGCATCAGGTCGATCAGGCTCACCAGCGGGGCGCCCTGGCCGCCGGCCGCGACGTCCCGGGGGCGGAAGTCGCAGACCACCGGGTGGCCGGTGGCCTCGGCGATCCATGCGGGAGCGCCGAGCTGGAGCGTGCCGTGGACGTGGACGTCGGTCACCCAGTGGTACACGGTCTGCCCGTGTGAGGCGATCAGCTCGGCCCGGTCCTCGCACAGTTCGTGGTCGGCCCGGACGGCGAGCTCCGCGAAGGCCTGTCCGATGCGGGTGTCGAGCCGGCACGCCTCGGCCATGGTGGTGGGCGCGGGCGGCAGGGCCGCGGCGAGCGCGCGCCGCAGGTCGTCCGCGTACGGGGCGCTGACCATGCCGAGCGGGACCAGGCGCAGCGTGTCGCCCCCGTCCTCGAACGTCAACTCCGCGGCCGCCGCGTCCACGGCGTCGTACGAGGTGCCCGACATCAGCCCGACGACCCTCACCGCAGCGGCCCGCGGTGGTCGTCGCCGCGCAGGCCGGCCAGGGCGAGGGCGCTCAGCGCGCAGGCCCCGGCCGCGTAGTAGGCGGGGACGTCGGTGTCGCCCGTGGCGGCGGTCACGGCGGTGATGACGAGACCCGCGCAGCCGGAGAACACCGCGTTGGCGAGGGCGTACGCCACCCCGAGTCCGGTGCAGCGCACGCGCGCGGGGAACATCTCCGCGAGCATGGCGGGTCCCGGGCCGGCCAGCAGCCCCACCGCCGCGCCCGCGCCGAGGACGGCGGCGGCCCTGGCGGGCGCGGCGGCGTCGGGGTCCTGGAGCAGGTGCAGGAGCGGGAGCGCGAACAGGACGACGGTCAGGGCCCCGCCGAGCATGACCGGGCGGCGGCCGACGCGGTCGCTGAGCATTCCGGCGGGGAGGATCGACGCGGCGAAGCCGAGGTTGGCGAGGGCGGTGGCGATCAGGGCCTCCCTGAAGGACGCGCCGAGGGTGGACTGGAGGTAGGAGGGCAGGACGACGAGGAAGGTGTACCCGGCCGCGGCCCAGCCCATGATCCGCCCGACGCCGAGCACGATGGCCCGCACGGTCACGGCGGCCGTGGCGGTCGTGGCGGTGTCGGCACCGGTGCCGGCGGCCGTGGCGCTGCCGGCACCGGTGCCTGGTGGAGCGCCCGCCGCCGCGCGGCCCGGCGCTTCCCCTTCCTCCAGCCCCGAACGCAGCCCCGAACGCAGCCACAGCGCGGCCGCACCCATCGGCAGGGCCAGCAGGAACGGAAGCCGCCAGCCCCACCCGTACAGCGCGGCCGTCGAGAGCAGCGAGCTCAGCAGCGCGGCGACGCCCGCGCCGCAGAGCAGGCCGAGCGCGACGGTGAAGGACTGCCACGCGCCGTAGCGGCCGCGCCGGCCGGGCGGCGCGCACTCCGTCATCAGCGCCACGGCGCCGCCGAACTCCCCGCCGGCGGACAGGCCCTGCAGGACGCGCAGCAGCGTGAGCAGCCAGGGCGCTGCCGCGCCGACGGTGGCCTGGGTCGGGAGCAGGCCGATCAGGGTGGTGGCGAGCGTCATGAGCCCGACCACGAGGATCAGCGTCGGGCGGCGCCCGATGCGGTCCCCGAGGCGGCCGAACAGCAGGGCCCCGACGGGGCGGAAGAAGAAGGCCACCGCGAAGGAGGCGTACGTGGCGACCAGCGGCCCGGCACCCGCGGCGGCTCCCGTCCCCGCTCCCGTCCCCGCTCCCGGATCGGGGGTGAAGAAGTGGGCGGCGATGACGGTGGCGAAGCAGCCGTACACGCCGAACTCGTACCACTCGACGAAGTTGCCCGCGGAGCCGGCGAGCAGCGCCCGGCGCGGGCGGGCGAGGGCCGGCGGCGCCGCGCGCAGAGCGATGGGGGTCACCCGTGCTGGGTGCCCGGTCCGCGTGGACCCGATGCCTCGGGGCGGCGGGGTTCAGCAGATCGGCCCCGCCCGTGGCGATCCCGTAGTCTCGGCGGATGGCGACGTACTTCGACGTGCACCCCGAGAACCCTCAGCGGCGCACCATCAGCAATGTGGCGGACAGCATCCGCTCCGGCGCGCTCATCGCGTACCCGACGGACTCCTGCTTCGCACTGGGATGCCAGCTGGGCAACCGTGACGGCCTCGGACGGATCCGGACGATCCGCAACCTCGACGACCGTCACCACTTCACCCTGGTGTGTCAGAACTTCGCCCAGCTGGGGCAGTTCGTACACGTCGACAACGACGTGTTCCGGGCGATCAAGGCGTCCACGCCCGGCCCCTACACCTTCATCCTCCGTGCCACCTCGGAGGTGCCGCGCCAGCTGATGCACCCGAAGAAGAAGACGGTCGGGGTGCGGATCCCCGACCACGTCGTCACCCAGGCCCTGCTCGCCGAGCTCGGTGAGCCGCTGCTCTCCAGCACCCTGCTCCTGCCCGACGAGGACGAGCCGATGACCCACGGCTGGGAGATCAAGGAACGGCTCGAGCACATGGTCGACGCGGTCGTCGACTCGGGTGACTGCGGCACGAAGCCGACCACGGTCATCGACTTCTCCAGCGGCGAGGCCGAGATCGTGCGCCGCGGGGCGGGCGACACCACGCGGTTCGAGTAGCCGGCGGGCGGGTCACACGGTCACGACCACCTTGGCCCTCGCGTGTTCCACCTCGAGGTACCGGATGGCCTCGGGTGCCTCGCTCAGCGGGTAGGTACGGTCGATGACCGGGCTGACCTTCCCCGCCTCGGCGAGTCGCCTGAGCTCGTCCAGGTTCTCCCTGTTCGGCGTCGCCGTGAGGACGAGCAGCCGGTGGCCGCCCGCGAAGCGTGACAGCGCCTGCCCCTTGAGGAGGAGCCCCATCGGCCCGAACACGCTGCCGCCTTCGGACACTCCCCCGCCGGACAGGACGACCGTACCGGCGGGGGTGAGCGCGCTCCGGATGTCGGTCAGCGAACGGTTCCCCACGAGGTCGAACACGAGGTCGTAGCGCCGCCCGCCGCGGGTGAAGTCCTCCCGGGTGTAGTCGACGATGCGGTCCGCGCCGAGGGAGCGGACCAGGTCCGCGTTCCTCGTGCTGCACACGCCGGTCACTTCCGCGCCCAGCGCCTTGGCGATCTGGACCGCGAAGGTTCCCACGCCACCCGAGGCGCCGTTGATCAGGACCTGCTGCCCCGGGCGCACCCGGCCCAGGTCGCGCAGGCCCATGAGCGCGGTGTTGCCGGCCAGCGGCACCGCGGCCGCCTGCTCGAAGGTCAGGTTGGCGGGCTTCGCCGCCACCGCGCCCTCCGGGGCGCACACGTACTCGGCGAAGGCTCCGTCCGCCTCGCCGAACACCTCGTCGCCGGGGCGCAGCCGCGTCACCTTCTCGCCCACCGCCTCCACCCGCCCCGCGAAGTCCGTGCCCCGGATCCGCTCCTTGGGCCGGCGGAGCCCGAGCACCAGGCGCGCCACGTACGGGTCGCCCCGCATGAGGTGCCAGTCGCGCGCGTTGACCGCGGCCGCGCGGACCCGTACCAGCACCTCGTGGTCGCCGACGGCCGGCTTGTCGACCTCCCCGAACTCCAGAACGTCGGGTGAGCCGTACCGGTCCTGGGCTATCGCCTTCACTACGCCTCCGTAACGCACCGGTCCGGTGCGCAAAATCGGCCGGCCGGAGGGCCGGCGCCACTCGCGACGGTAGGCGAGCAGCCTCCTGCCCGGCATCCGGGACGACCCCTAGGGTGCGTCCCGCGTCACCCGGCGTCCGCGAAATGACGTACCCGGTGGGAACGGTCGAGCGGATATGGCGGTATCCGGTCAAGTCGACGGGCGGCGAACCGCTGCGGGAAGCGGAGGTCGACCACCGCGGTCTCGTCGGGGACCGCCTGTTCGCGGTACGCGACGGCGACGGCAGGTTCGGCTCGGGGAAGAACACCCGGCGTTTGCCTGGCCCGGGACGACGTCGAACTGGCCCGCGGGCAAGGGGTCTCCCACTTCGGCCAGCTTCCGCTCAGCGTCCTGACCACGGCCACCCTCGGCTGGGTGCGCGCGGCCGTTCCCGGTGTCCCGGTCGACGAGCGGCGCTTCCGGCCGAATCTGCTCGTGTGTACCCCGCCGGGCTCCCGTCCGTTCGTCGAGGACGAGTGGTTCGGATCCGAGGCGCGGATCGGGGGCGCCTCGCGCGTGGAGTTCGTGCGCTCCAGCGAGCGGTTGCGGGGCGGTCGCAACCGGAGTCATTCGGCCAAACATGGAGAGAGGTTGGCATGGGCCTGACATTTCAAGGTCCCTGTGGGACCTTCCTGCGTGCCCCGCCTCCCCCACAAGCACGTGACGACGAGGAGCACCAGGATGAACCTCTCGAAACTGTCAGGCGTGACCGCCTTCGCGGCAGCGGTGATCATCGGTGGGTCGACCGCCGCCACGGCCCTCGGCCCCACCGCCGATCAGCGGGTCGACGGCACGATCGTGGTCGCGGGCAACACCTGTAGCTGGACCAACGCGCGCGCCAGCGCCAATCCCCCGGCCGCCTTGACCGTCGACCGCACCAGCATCAACCCGCCCGCCGGCAACCTGGCCTGCAGCGGCGGCATCACGGCCACGCTCAACAACAACCCCGCCTTCTCCTTCGACGACGCCGCCGGACTCGCCAAGACCGACGCCATCGACATCTCGGGCAAGCAGAGCTTCATCTCCTGCCGCTTCAAGGCCACGAACATCGTGTGGAACCGCGACGGGGCCACCCGGAAGTACGTCAACCAGGCCTTCACCGCGACCAAGGTCTCCGGCAGCTTCCTGTGCCCCGGCTCGGTCACCACGGCCGCCGGGGAAGCCTCCATGCTGTTCCGCTGACCTCCCGTTCCCGTCACCGCAGCCCCCCGCACCGAGGGCTGCGGTGACCGTCGGAGCTAGTAGGGCTTGGTCAGCCCCTTCGGGAGTCGGCCGGTGTGGATGATGCCGAGGCTCTGGGTGGCGCGGGTCAGGGCCACGTAGAGGTCGCTCGGCTGTTGGTCGGCCGGCTCCACGACGATCACGGTGTCGAACTCCAGCCCCTTGGCCTGGCGCGGGTCCAGCAGGACGACCGTACGGGTCAGGTCCGGGCCCTCGCCCGCCCGTACGCCGGGCAGCGCGGCCGCCAGCGCCCCGTGCAGCGGGCGCGGCGCGATCACCGCCAGCCGGCCCTCGGCCGGAGTCCCCTCCCGTACCGCGTCGGCGACCGCGGCGGCCAGGTCGTCGGCCCTGCGCACCCAGGGCCGCTGCCCGGTGGACCGTACCGAGCTCGGCGGCTCGAAATCGGGGCGCCGGGCCCGGAGCACGGCGGCGGCGACGTCCATGATCTCCGCGGGCGTACGGTAGTTGACGCCGAGCCGCACCAGGTCCCAGCGGTCCGCGACGTACGGGTCCAGGATCTCCCGCCACGAACCGGAGCCGGCCTCGTCGCCGGTCTGGGCCGGGTCGCCCACCAGCGTCATGGAACGGGTCGGGCAGCGCCGCATCAGCAGCCGCCACGCCATCGCGGACAGCTCCTGGGCCTCGTCCACGATGACGTGCCCGAAGGCCCAGGTCCGGTCGGCGGCGGCCCGCTCGGCCGCGCTGCGGTGGTCGGCCTCCTCCTGCCGCTCCGCCATGCGCTCGGCGTCGATGATGTCGTGGGCGGCGAGGAACTCGTTCTCCGCGTCCTCGAACTCGTACGACTCCGACCCCTGCGACAGGTCCAGCACGCCCTGCGCGTACGCGACGCGCTCCAGCCGCTCCCGCTCCTCGGCGGCGCGCTGCGCACTGTCGTCCACGCCGAGCAGCTCGGCGGCCTCGTCGAGCAGGGGAATGTCCGCCGGCGTCCAGTCGTCCGTAGCCCGGCGGATCAACTCGGCGTCCTCCGGCGGGAGATGGGTGGGATCTTCCAGGAACTCGGAGATCAGCCGCCGGGGGGTGAGCGCCGGCCACAAGGTGTCGATGGCGGCGTGCACCTCGGCACTGGTCGCGATCTCCTTGCCGAGCTGCGCGACATCGTCCGGGCCCAGCAGGTTGGGGCCGCCGTAGGGGTCCGCGCCGAGCCGGTCGACGAGCTGCGCGGTCAGCGCGTCGATGATCCGGAACGCGAAGTACGGGCGGGCCAGGTTGTGCGGCAGCCCCGTGGCGCGCGCCCAATCCCGGGCCTCGTGGGCCATGCCCCGGTCGAGCAGCAGCGTCCCGTAGTCGTCGTGGTCGATCTCCAGCGCCGGCTCGGGGACCACGGCGGACTCCTCGCCGCTGCCGGCGGGCACGATGTCGGGCAGCGTCTGCCGGTCGCTCACGACGCGGGCGAGGACCTCGGCCATCGCGGCGCGGCCCTTGACGGCCGCGGCGCCGGGGCGCTCGGTGGCGGTCGCCCGGATGCCGGGGAACAGCTCGCCCATCGTGGCGAGCAGCACGCCCGTCTCCCCGAGGGCCGGGAGCACCTCGCCGATGTAGCCGAGGAACGCCGGGTTGGGTCCGACGATCAGCACACCGCGCTTGGCGAGCAGCTCGCGGTGCGCGTAGAGGAGGTACGCGGCCCGGTGCAGGGCGACCGCGGTCTTCCCGGTGCCGGGACCGCCCTCCACCACCAGTACCCCGCGGTACGGCGAGCGGATGATGCGGTCCTGCTCGGCCTGGATCGTCCGCACGATGTCGTGCATGCGGCCGGTGCGGGCGGCGTCGAGCGCGGCGAGCAGCACCGCGTCCGCGTCGGCCCCCTCGTATCCGGTGCGCTCGGTGTCGGCGAGGTCGAGGATCTCGTCGTGCAGGCCGGTGACCTGCCGCCCGCGGGTGGTGATGTGCCGGCGGCGGCGCAGCCCCATGGGGAAATGGCCGGTGGCGAGATAGAACGGGCGCGCCACCTCGGCCCGCCAGTCGAGTACGAGGGGCGTGCGCTCCGCGTCGTCCTGCCTGATTCCGATGCGGCCGATGTGGTGGTCGCGTCCGTCGGAAAACTCGAGGCGGCCGAAACAGAGACCGTTCTCGCCCGAGTTCAGAGCGGAAAGCAGACCGGACTGTTCTGCGACCAGCACATCGCGCTCCAGGCGCGCCTGGAAGCCGCTTCCGCCTTCGCCGAGCGCCGTCTGTACGGCGCGTTCGGCCTGGTAGCGCAGGTCATCGAGGCGCGCGTAGAGCCCGGTGATGAATTGCTGTTCATCCCGGAATTCTTCGGTTGACAATTGCACTCCTGACGCGATACAGTGTCCTCGTAAGCTTCTTCACGTCATCATGGAATGCGGACGTGAAACAACTAATATACGCAGACGAATACCCCGGCCGCCAATTGGTCCGGGGTATTTTTGCGTCCGAAGTCGCAGAATGCGGCCCGTCAGACGGCCGGGGCCTCGTCGAGCTCCCAGGCGTGGCGCTTGAACTCGCGGACGAAGTCCGCGTGGTCCTCCCACTGCCGGGCGACGCCGCGCAGGACGTCCCAGTGGTGCTCGACCGACTGGTCGATCGCACGGCGCAGGGCCGGCTCGGCCGTCGCCCGCTGCTCGATGAGCCCCTTGACCGCGGAGGCCTCCAGCACCGCGTTGCGCAGCGCCCGCAGCGCGCGGGAGGTGTCGTCCATCCCGAAGCCGTTCTCGCTGCCGGTCTCCTCGGCGAAGAGCGGCGTGAGGCGCGCCTCGATGAACGCCGTGATGCGCTCGAAGTGCCGTACGTCCATGGGGGCTCCATTCCTGCCGCACGGCCTCCGGGCCGTGCACGTCGGGTGACCGGGTACCGGCTCCCGGCAATTATCAGGCCCGGTCCGCCCCGCCGGGACGGCGGGGCGGGGCGGGGTTGGCGGAGGGGGGGGCCGGGGGTACTTCGGGGGCAGGACCGTGTAGGCGGTGTACAC